>NZ_JBVVAK010000016.1:82931-94836 GCF_055792825.1 Microvirga sp. GN3 | reverse complement strand
GCTTTTTTTAACACATCGCGCTCCATGCGCGTGCGATCGAGTTCACGGCGCAGACGGGCAATCTCCGCCGCCTGATCAGCCGGAGAGGCCAGAGGCGCGGAGCCGGCCTTCGCGACGTTCGAACCAGCCCGTGATCGAGGAGGGCCGCCATTCACAACCGCCCGCCAGTTGCGCAGCATCGAAGGGGAGATCCCCAACTCGGTTGCGATCTGCATCAAGGGGCGACCGCTGCTCTCCAAAAGGGCAACAGCCTCTCGCTTGAACTCCGGGGTGAAGTCTCGCCTCGTCTTCGTCATCGAACACCCTCCCGCTCCCTCAGGAGCTTAGCAAAGGTGTCCACCAATGCGAGGGAGGATCAGTAGCTGTCAGCTGCTCCCTGCGCGAACCTTTGGTCGCTGGTGGCGCCACGGCCTGGCTTCCTCCAGATCGCGTGCGACACGGACTAGCGTGGCCTCGTCGCCAAAGCGACCGACGATCTGAATACCGATCGGCAACCCGCTGGCGCTCTGCCCTAATGGCAAGGACACCGAGGGTTGCCCGGTGACATTGAAAACCCCAGTGTACTGACAAATCGCCGTATCCCCTTCCGCGTACTCCTCTGTGGAGATAGTCGGGTTCATCGCAGAATAGATGCCACCATGCGGCGGGGCCACGATTGGCATTGTGGGAGTTAGCAGAATGTCGAAGGCATCGATCGCCTCGCCCACGCGGAAACGCAGTTTCTGGAGGGCCTTCTGTAAGTCCTCACCGCGGGAGAGAGGCAAATCACGGGCATATTCATACCGCTTGAGGTTGACCGGCTCCAAGGTGTCCGCGCTGATAGTCCGCCCCATAGCACGCGCCGCCTCTTCGAGCCAGCGAACGGTGCTCGACGGGGCGATATACATATTGCGGTACTCGACGGGCTCAAATGGCGGCTCGATGTCCGTTACCGTGTGCCCCATTTCCTCGAGAAGCGTGGCCGTGGACTCAACAGCGTGCAGCACTTCCGGCTCGAGCTTGACCGCACCCCAACTGGTTCTCGCGATCCCAACCCGAAGATGCCCGGTGGGCTGTGAGAGTTCCTCCGCATAAGGACGGTTCGGCTGGACGATGATAAATGGATCGCCAGGATGGGATCCGGAGAAGACGTCGAGGGCAGCGGCCATGTCGCGCACTGTACGACATAGAACAAACATTCGGCTACGACCAAACAATGCGTCCTGATTGTTCGGGCCGCCGGAAACACGTCCTCGGGACGGGTTCAGCCCGACAAGGCCACACCAGGATGCTGGGATGCGATTTGACCCGCCGCCATCGCTGCCATGGGCAATGGGAGTTATGCCAGCGGCCACCGCAGCTGCTGCTCCCCCTGAGGATCCTCCCGCGGAGCGTTCTAGATCCCATGGATTGCGGGTGATGCCGTTGAGAATGGATTCGGTCATCACGGTCGACCCAAGCTCCGGCGTTGCTGTTCTTCCTAGGGTCCGAAGCCCGGCCTCGCGCGCGCGACGAAAGAAATAGCTGTCGGTCTTGGGACGATAGCCTTTGAATAGACGGCTTCCATTTTCTTGCAGGCGGCCAGCTTCGCTAGCCCCGATATCCTTGCGAAGGAAAGGCACGCCTTGGAATAGCCCTCCGTCCGCGCCCGCAACAGTCTCAGCATCCTCGTAGAATTCGATGACGGCATTGATGCGTGGATTGACCTCATCGTGCGCCGCACGGGCTAGCCGCGTCAACTCCAAGGCCGTCACTTCGCCCTTTCTCACGAGTGTCGCCAATCCGGTAGCGTCGTGATCGACGTATTCACTTAATTTCATCTTAGCTATGTCCTTACTTGGCGAGTTCATTCAGATCGATGCTCGCATGGCTGGCATCAGTAACCGCAAGCTCAAACCCGGCATGATGGACCCCGACATTGCGCACGCCGGCTTTGCATTCCCGCTGGAGGCGCTCGAGATCTACTGCCCGGATATGGCAACGGATGACATGGCCGGGTTCCGCTTCAATCAGCGGGGGCTCGGTCGTCTCACAAATTGCGCCGATCTTTCGCGGACATCGACTCTGGAAGGGGCATCCTGAAGGCGGATTAGCCGCGGAGGGAATTTCCCCAGACAGCCGAATGCGGGAGCTCTGGGTGCCATCGAGGGTGGGGACCGCGGAGAGGAGTGCCTCGGTATAAGGGTGGTTTGGTCCTTCGAATACGCGCTCCGACGGCCCCATCTCCATAACCCGTCCGAGATAAAGCACAGCTATTCGGTCGGAAAGATAGCGCACGACACCAAGATCGTGAGAGATGAAGACGTAGCTGACAGCGCGGGCTGCCTGGAGCTCGGCGAGAAGGTTCAGGATCGCGGCCTGGACCGATACGTCGAGCGCCGAGGTAGGTTCGTCGCAGACCACGATACGAGGATCGCCGGCGAAGCTTCGCGCGATGGCCACCCGCTGCTTGAGGCCGCCGGAAAGCTGGCGCGGGCGGAGAGCCAGGTGCCTGTGCGTCAAGCGGACCGCCGCCACAAGCGCATCGAGGCGATTAGACAAGTCCGCACCTCGAAAGCCGCCGAGCTTGCGCAACGCGCGGCCAATAATGCGCGAGACGGAATGGGAGCGGTTCAGCGCCGAGTCCGGGTTTTGAAAGACGATCTGCACCGCCTTCACCTCTTCATCCTGGCGTCGGTCGAGACTGGCGGCGAGGGGCTTACCGTCGAGCTCGATGGTCCCGCCGGGATCGGGCGGCACCAAGCCCAGCAGCATTCGGGCGAGTGTGGTCTTGCCGGAGCCGGACTCGCCGACCAGACCCAATGTTTCCCCAGGCAGCAGGCTGAGCGAGACGTCGGCAACCGCACGAATCGCATGGCCGCCCTGCCCGTAAGTCTTTGAGAGATTGCTAACCCGGAGTACCGGCTCGGCCCCCGCTGCAGGCTTCGGTACCACCACATCGACGGGTGTGCTGCGCGGAAGCTCAGCCGCCCGCTCCGGGTAATGGCAACGCACTTGCCGGCCGCCGGCATCCCGCAGTTCCGGAGTATCCGTCCGGCACCGGTCGTCGGCGAGCGCACAGCGGTCAGCAAAGGGGCAGCCTAGTATCAGCGCGCCGGGCGTGGGCAGGAAGCCTGGAATGGTGTCGAGGTGTCCGTGGTCCTTCCGCTGCCCGCCTCGCGGTAAACATCGCAGAAGCGCCACAGTGTAGGGATGACGCGGTGAACCCAAGATCTCCTGCGTTGGCCCTTCCTCCACTAGCGTTCCCGCATAGAGAACGCCGACGCGGTCGCACATCTTCGCCACCACGGCGAGGTTGTGGCTGATAAACAGGATAGAGGTGCCAAGCTCGCGCCGGAGATCGGTGATGAGATCGAGAACCTCGGCCTCCACCGTCGCGTCAAGGCCTGTCGTGGGCTCGTCGAGGATCAGCATCGTCGGATCGCTCGCCAGCGCCATGGCGATCGCCACTCGCTGCTGCATCCCGCCTGAAAGCTGATGCGGATAGCGCTGCATGACCGAGCCGGGATCGGCGATCCGCACTTTTTTCAGCATTTCGAGCGCACGAGCTTCGCGATCAGCCGGCCGAACGCCCCCGACTTCAAATACCTCGACCAACTGCCGTCCCACCTTCAGCGAAGGGTTCAGGGCTTTCCCAGGGTCTTGATAGACCATTGAGACCTTTTTTGCCCGCATGCTCCTAAGGGCCTCGGGCCCGAGCCGCATCACGTCCGCACCGTCGAGCATGACCGACCCGCCGGTGATTCTGCCGTTTCGCGGCAGGTAGCGCACAACCGTCAGCGCCACAGTGGACTTGCCGCAGCCGCTTTCGCCGACCAGCCCATAGGCCTCACCCGGCGCTATCTTCAGAGTAACCTCGCGCAACACCGCGCGATCCCGCCCGCCGGCACGATAGGCAACCGAGAGTCGGTCCAGATGCAATGCTGGTTTAGCCATCAATCGCTCCATGCAATCCGTCGGCCGCCAAATTCACCCCGACGACGAGACTTGCGATGGCTAACGCATCGAACAGTACTGTCCACCAATAACCCCCGCTGATCATTGAGTAGTTGGTCGCAATCGACAGCCCCCAATCCGGCGAGGGCGGCTGCAGGCCGAATCCGATAAAGCTTAGGGTGGCGACGGCGAAGATCGCGTAACCGAGTCGCACGGTGGATTCAACGAGGATAGGAGGGAGTATGTTGGGTAGGATTTCAATGAACATGATATGTACAGCATTCTCGCGGCGAAGCGTGGCGGCGGCGACGTAATCAAGTTCCCGCTCCGACAGGACTGCGGAGCGGACGGTGCGGGCTATAACGGGTCCGAAGGACAGGCCGATGACGATGACCACCGTCGTCACGGAGGTGCCGAGCGCGACGATCGCGAGGAGCGTCACGATGATCGACGGGATGGCCATCTTCGCCTCGATCAGGCGAGAGACGACGTCATCGACGAGGCCTCGGAAATAGCCGGTAAGAAGACCGAGCACGGTGCCCACGACCGTTGCTAGGATCGTCGCGAGAAGTGCCACTGCGAGAATGTCGCGCGAGCCGACGATGACGCGGGAAAAGATGTCGCGGCCGAGCTGTTCGGTCCCAAACCAGTGTTCTGTCGAGGGCGGCCCGAGCGCGTTCAGGATGTCCTCCGCCAACGGGTCGTAGGGCACGAAATGGCGGCCGAAGAGGGCGCAAATTACCCAGAAAAGCACAATGGTCATTCCGCAGAGGAAGGTGCCAGAGTGCAAAAGCGCCGCGAGAACCTCATGGCGCCGACTACTGGGTGCAGCGGCGGCGATGTCTGTCATTGGCTGTCCCCCATGCGAATGCGTGGGTTAAGAAGGGAGTAGAGGAGATCGGCAAACAATGTCGCCACGGCATAGGTGATGCCAATGACCAGCACGCACGCCTGCAGCATCGGGAAATCCTTGCCACTGGCTGCGCTATAGATCAGTGACCCGATCCCTTGGTAGCGGAACAACGTTTCCACCACCAGAAGACCGCCGATAAGGTAGCCGGTCTGGGAGGCAACAACCGTGATCGTCGGCAGCAGAGCATTCCTGAGCACGTGCCGCCAGATGACTCGGGACCAGGGCAGGCCCTTCAAGACGGCGGTGCGGGTGTAATCCGATTCGAGCGCTTCGATCATGCCCGCGCGGGCCATACGGGCAATGTACCCGAACAGAAGGAGCACAAGCGGGATAGCGGGCAGGATCAGGTAATAGAGCTGGGTCAAGGGTCCCGCGCCATCCGGCCAAGTGGCGGAGATTGGCAGCCACCGCAGCCCGATGCCGAAAATCAGGATCAGTACGATGCTAGTGACGAACTCCGGCAGCACGGCCGCCGAAAGTCCGCAGAGGCTGATAATGCGGTCAAGTGGCCGGTTCACTTTCAATGCAGCCACCACCCCGCCGAAGATACCGAGCGGCACGACGAGAAGGAAGGCGACCGCCGCAAGCTTAAGCGAATTGCCGAGCGCTGAGACGACGAAGGTGGCAACGGGAGCACGATAGATGTATGACTGGCCCATGTCGCCTTGAAGAAAGTGCCAGATCCACGCGCCGTACTGCACTAGGAGCGGTCGATCGAGGCCGAGTTCGCGGTTCAGTGCATCGACCGCCTGCTGATCGGCGAGTGGACCAAGGATAGTTCGGCCAACGTTGCCAGGTAGAACTTGCCCGAGAAAGAACACGAGCAAGCTCAGTACAAAGAGTGTGACCAACGAAAAGGCGAAGCGCCGGGCAAGGAAGCGGATCATCAGGTCTGCTATGATAAGTTTGCGAAATAGCAATAGTTCGGCGGGCCGGTTCGTCCGGCTCCGCCGAGCCGGCGTTATGCCTTTCCTGCACCCTGCAGGAAGAGCTGCCCCATGGCCGTCGGCTGGACACCGACGATGCCCTTCTTAACCGCGGTTAGGTGATCGTAGAAATAGCCGTAGAGCATCGGCGTTTCTTCCAGCAGTAGACGCTGGATTTTGCCCGCGGTTGCCCGCTGCGCCTCGAGATCGAGCGCTGCGAAGTAGCTCTTGGCCAGCGTGTCGTATTCGTTGTTGTTGAAGCGCGATGCGTTCCAGGTACCGTTGCTCATCAGCATCGCAGTGAGAAAAACGTTCGGCACACCGCGGTGGCCAAAATCGGCGATGCTCAAGGTAGAGTCGAGCCAGGGAGATTTGCCGGGGACTACATCGCCGTAAAAGGAGGTCCGGTCCATGATATTGAGCTCAAGGTTAACGCCGATCTCCTTGACCCAACTCTGGATGAGCTGCGCATAGGCGGGAATTTCGAGATATTGCGGAGCCGTGAGAGTCACCTGGAAGCCGTTCTCCATCCCAGCTGCCTTCAACAGTTCTTTCGCCTTGCGGATGTCCTGCTTGCGCTGGGGTTGGGTCGGATCGGTCGAGGGATAGACCGCGGCGAACGGGCTGTCGTTGCCGATCGCCGCGCGGCCTTTCATCAGGCCTGTCACGAGCTTCTCGCGATCGAGACACAGCGCCAGCGCCTGGCGAACACGCGGATCCTTGAACGGACCCGTGTCGCATTTCATGTGGACTGGCTGATGCGCAGTAGACCTTATGCTCATTACATTGACTGCCGGATCGTTCAGCAGTGCAACGCCGCCAAGCGCGGGAAGCTTAGTGATGATGTCGACCTGCCCCGCCTGCATCGCGAGAATTTGCGGCTGAGTATCCTTGTAGAAGGTGAATTCTAGCCTCTCCGGCAGCGCCTTCGGTCCCCAGTAATTGTCATTGCGCACAAAACGCGCTCCGACATTCGTAGTGAAGCTCTCGTTCTTGAACGGGCCTGTGCCGTCCCAGGACTGCTCGTAATTGCCAGCATAGCTCGCCGGCAGGATGATTGAATTGAGATTGTCGGACGACACCAAGTAAGGGAAATTACCATTCGGAACGTCGAGATGGAATTCGACCGTGTAGTCGTCCACCTTCCGGGTACCGCCCTTCTGCAGGATGCCCTTGAAGACTGTGAGCGCGTTTGAGGCATTCTTCGGATCGGCGAGCCGGTCCATGGTGGCGACGACATCATCAGCCTTCATCTCGCCGCCAGAATGGAACTTGACACCCTTGCGCAGCGTGAAGGTCCAGACGCTACCGTCTGGATTGGGCTTCCAGCTTGTCGCAAGACAAGGTACGAGCACAAGGTCCGGGCCGTCGATGCAGAGGTATTCTCCTACCTGCTGGAACATCAGGAGTGCCCCAGGGCTGCCTGCCGAGACGGGGTCGATCGCGGTCGCTGGCGTCGGGGACGCGACCCTAATTGTGGCACCCGGCTGAGCGGCAGCCTGCGCAATTGAAGGTGCTGCGCCAAATCCCGCTGCCAGTGTAACTCGCCCAAGAAAGGGCAATGACAGTCCAAGCAAACTGCCGTGCCGCATAAACTCTCGTCGACTCAGGCGACCATCGATGTAACCGTCGACCAGGTGGTTCTCAATAGATGTCAGCCCGGAGCGAAGGCCGTCGAGCAGGCCCACTTTTCTGGTCATGACTATTTCCCTCTTTCTGTTAGCAACTTTATAACTTGCCGATTTTGTGCCTCCTTCATCGTGGCACACTCCGCTGGTGAGTCCCGTCCTTTTTCAAGGCTTTTAGGCCGCGAAGCTGCAAAGAATCCGGCTAATTGTACGGTTTATGCTCTCATGACGAGCAACCTCTTTTCAGCCGTGGGGGAATGTCGAGATACGGGCAGTGTAGTTGTAGCCAACAGATGTATTCGCTGCTGCTTCCCGGCCCTAGACCATGCTGCCCTGCAGCCGGACGGCTGTTACATCAGATTGGAGCGATCCGATTGTAAGGCAATCCCATTGTGGGCTACACTTGGGCGCATGTGGTCGAAATGGTACTCAGGTCCTAGGTACTGCCGGGATTTACGTCGGCGTCGGGTGCGCTTACGCCGGTGACGCTCGCGGGCACGCTGCTGATGCCGCCGACGCCACCCGGACCAGTGCTCGACCGCATCAACTGAAGGTGGTCGCTCCCAGACCAGACGCCGCACCTCGGGCTCGGTGAACGGCAACGGCCGCGCGGCCTGCACGAGGGGGCTTCTCCCCCGATGGTGTGCTTTCGCACGATCGTCAGATACGCATGCGCTAGCACGGACAAGGTGATGTGCCGATACCAGCCCGTCCACGCGCGCACCTCGTACTGATCGAGGCCGGCCTCACCTTTCGCCTCCTCAAAGCAGCTCTCAATCCGCCAGCGCTGGCCCGCAATCCGCACCAGCTCGGCCAGCGACATCTCCTCCGGCGAACGGGTGTCTGGATGCGAGACCTCCTTGGTGTGAGCGACGACTTGGAGGGCCTGGGGAAGTGCTCCGGGATCGGGCGGCTTGAAGCGCCGGTTGGCCAGCTTCGGCTCGGCGGCCAGGCGGCTGCGCACAACCTCATCCGGTGATCGCCCCTTCAACACGCGCTGCCGTCTCCTGTTGTAGGCTTGGTTGAAGCCCTTGAGCAGCGTCTCCAGATCACGATGGCTATAGATCGTGATGCCCAGCACCTCGCGCTGCACCCGACCGTTGAAGCGCTCGGCCAGGCCATTCGTTTGCGGCGTGTAGGGCTTGGTCGTGCGGTGCTGCACCTTGAGCTTGCGGCAGGCCTCCTCGAAGCCATCGGCCGTAAAGCATGAGCCGCGGTCGGTGAGCACGTGGGTGATCTGGAACGGGCATGTCGCCACGACTTCCTTGAGGAAGGCGATCGCGCTTGTTGCCAGCTCGTCATCTTTGACGGCCAGGTGCACCCAACGCGAGCAGCGGTCGATGGCGACATACAGGTACCGTTTGCGGCGCTCGCCGTTGGCGGTCTGCAGCTTGGGCAGGTGCTTGATGTCCAGATGCACGAAGCCAAGATCGTAGTCTTTGAACGTGCCGCTCTCCCGCTTGCGGTGATGAGCGGGCGGTAGGCGGCCCAGCCCTTCAGCTTTGAGGATGCGGTAGACAGCATCGCGGTTGAGATGCGGCAGAAAGTGCGTGACGATGAAGGTGAGGTCATCGAGCGGAAAGCCGGTCGAGCGGCGCAGAGCGCAGACGATCGCCCGCTCTTCCTCGGTGGCTTTCCAGGGTAGCTTGTGCGGCCGGCTGGACCGATCCTGGCAGTCTTCAGCTCCGCGCTTGCGCTACTTGCGGACCGTCGGTGCTCGCACTGAAGCGCTGGGCCAGCACGCCCGTAGGCTCGGCCGAGCGGGCAATCTCCTGGCGGACGGCCGGGGTGGTGCGGGCTGGGGGTCGATGGACAGCATCACGTCCTCCCGCGGTGAGGGGACGGGCGCCCCATGCCATCGAAGCGCCAAGTATATTCCTCAATTGCCCAACGCACCTGATCCCAACAACGTTCCGCTACCAAACACCTAGTACTACAGCCGGGTTTGCGCGTTGTCTTAGACACGGAGGTGTCGCGCCATGACGCATGCAAGCGAGGCCCACCGCTGGGCCGATCAGTTGGATGATCTCGTCGCCCGGATTGCTCCCCGGTTCAGCCGCATCGAACCACGCCGCCGCGCCCGGGCCTATCTGCAGGGCCTGCTCTCGCCGCTCAAGCGTAAGAACGGCTGGCACCTGGCCGAAGCGGCCGGCGATGCCAGTCCTGATCTTCCCCCGATTGCGCGGACACCGGGTTAGTTCATTTTCCGCTCGGCTTGTTCGGGTGTGAGATACCCGAGGGCTGAGTGAATGCGCTGCCGATTATAGTAGCTCTCGATATAGCCGAACAGGTCCCGTCGCGCCTCCTCGCGGGTCGTCCAGCGACGCTGATGAACCAGCTCCACCTTCAGGGAATGGAAGAACGACTCCATCGGGGCGTTGTCATAGCAGCAGCCCGTCCGGCTCATGGACGCCTTGGCATCCATCGTAGCAAGCTGCCGGGCATACGCCTCAGCCGCGTATTGGGCGGATTCAAACGGTCGTCGCAACATGGAATCTGTTGACCTCCCGCAGCCATTCGTCAAGCGCCTCTGCAGGGGTTTTCCAGCCCAGCGTCTTTCTCGGCCTTGAGTTGAGGGCGGCCGCCACGGCAGCGATCTCCTCGGCGCTGCGCACGCTCAGATCGGTGCCTTTCGGGAAGTACTGGCGCAGCAGCCCGTTCGTGTTCTCGTTGGTACCACGCTGCCATGGGCTTTGCGGATCGCAGAAGTAGACCTGGACGCCCGCATCAATCTTGAGACGGGCATGCTGAGCCATCTCGGCACCCTGATCCCAGGTCAGTGATCGGCGCAGCTCTTCGGGTAAGGTGACGATGGTGCGTGTGATTGCGTCGCGTACAGCCTCTGCCCCATGGCCAGCCAGCGCAGGCCCGTTCTTGATGCGCGGCCAATCACCGTGGCCTGCCAAACGGGGAAGATGAAGCAGCATCGTAAAGCGGGTTGTGCGCTCGACCAGAGTGCCGATCGCCGAGCTGCCAAGGCCCAGGATAAGGTCTCCTTCCCAATGACCTGGCACCGCCCGATCGGCCGCTTCGGCAGGACGCTGGCTGATCATGATCTCAGGCGCGACAAAACTCTTGCCGCGCCTGCGGACCCGCGCCCTCGGTACCCGCAGCACCCGCCCGGTTCGCAAGCAGGCCGTGAGTTCACGGCGCAGCGCTCCTTTGCCTTGGACGAAGAGGGCCTGATAGATCGCTTCGTGACTGATACGCATGGTCTCGTCGTCCGGGAAGTCAATCGGCAGGCGTTGGGCAATCTGCTCCGGGCTCCAGGCTCTGGCCCATCGCCGATCTTGCCGCTGGCCATGCCGGCGGGCCTTCCAGGCGACGGCAGGACCGGGAATGGGAGCGCCGCTTGGAGCGACGACGACGCCAGCCAACCTCTCCTCGACATAAGTGCGCAAGGTCGCGTTGAGGGCAAGCTTCGTCGGCTTCGGGCGCCGGGCTGATCGCTCGGCATGCCACTGGGCGGTCGTTGCACGGTACTCCAGTCCGCCGCTGCGGGTGGCTGCATTGCGCCGTAGCTCACGGGAGATCGTCGAGGCGGATCGGCCGAGCCGGCGCCCGATCTCCTGCATGGAACGGCCCTGGACCCGAAGAAGCGCAATCTCCTCTCGCTCCAGCAGCGACAGGTATCGCCCGGAAAGGGACTTGGCCGAGGATCTGAACATCGCCGGGGGCATGCCACCTGCCTTTCGGAACCATCTGTATCCTACAGGTTGTGACACACCGGCCTCGACCGCAGCATCCTCGCTGCTCATTCCCCTTGCAATCGCCAGCCAGAACCGGCGTCGTTCATCGCGTCCCGCCACAGGTGGCCGGCCCGGTGACGGTAGCGGGGCTCGCCCAGACCGATCCGACCGCCGCTTTCGAATGCTCATCACAACCTCCTCCTTCACGGTGTTGCGACGACCGTTTGAATCCGCCTTGGCTTCCACGATCCGAATGGTGAATAAGACCGGGGCCTGGTCGCTGCCGCTGGGCCGCCATGATCAGAGCTCCGAGGGTCAGCTCCGTGCGCATGTGATCGCGCATTGACCAGCCCACCACTTTTCGGGTCGCCAGATCCAGCACCGCGGCGAGATACAGCCAGCCCTCACCAGTCGGAATATAGGTCATGTCGGCCAGCCAGATCCGGTTCGGCTCGAAGACAGTGAACGTCTGCTGGAGCAGATTGGGCGCAATCGGCAGCTGATGACGACTGTCTGTCGTTGCAGGCCGGAAGCGCCGACGGGCCAGAGCGCGAATGCCATGCCGGCGCATCAGTCGCTCGATCCGTCCGCGGCTGACCCGGTAGCCTTCTGCTCTCAAGGCTGCGTGCATCCTCGGGCTGCCATAGCGGCCCTGATGCTGATCATGGAGCCGATGCACCTCTTGCAGCAGGCCGCGGTTGGCGAGGGCTCTTTGGCTCTCCGGCCGGGACTCCAGAGCCGGTCGCCGATAATACGCACCGCGAGGGCCGGCCTCTCGGTTTCTCGGGAGCGGTTGGCGCCGGACGACGTTCTCCACGTAGCCGAGGTACTAGT
>NZ_JBVVAK010000016.1:0-82921 GCF_055792825.1 Microvirga sp. GN3 | reverse complement strand
CTTTTTTTAACACATCGCGCTCCATGCGCGTGCGATCGAGTTCACGGCGCAGACGGGCAATCTCCGCCGCCTGATCAGCCGGAGAGGCCAGAGGCGCGGAGCCGGCCTTCGCGACGTTCGAACCAGCCCGTGATCGAGGAGGGCCGCCATTCACAACCGCCCGCCAGTTGCGCAGCATCGAAGGGGAGATCCCCAACTCGGTTGCGATCTGCATCAAGGGGCGACCGCTGCTCTCCAAAAGGGCAACAGCCTCTCGCTTGAACTCCGGGGTGAAGTCTCGCCTCGTCTTCGTCATCGAACACCCTCCCGCTCCCTCAGGAGCTTAGCAAAGGTGTCCACCAATGCGAGGGAGGATCACTCCAAACGTCAGGTGGTGCGCCTGCTCACCACGGATCTGGATCTGTTCGAGCAGGAAGACCACGCAATCCTGAAGGCGGGCCTTGTCTCTTCCCCTTACATCACCGTTGACGATACCGGCGCGCGGCATGCGCGCCGTCCCGGTGTCACCACGCAGATTGGCGGCGAGCGCTTTACGGTCTTCCGCACCGGCCGGTCGAAATCACGCCTGAACTTCCTGTCTCTACTGCGGGCCGGCTGTGACGACTATGTCGTCAACGAGGCCGCGCTGAATTACCTGCGGGCGCAGCCGGTCGAGGGCGCCGTGATCGCCCGGCTGGCAACGCATCCGGGCCAGGTGTTCAACTCGCAATTGGAGTGGTGGCAGCATCTCTTGCGGTGTTCGATCAACATCTTCGACCGGCCTCTGCTTCAGCTATTGAACGAAGCCGCCACCTGGGGTGCGCTCCGGCATCACGGGCTAATGGAGAACACCGTCGTGGTCTCCGACGATGCCGGCCAGTTCCGCGTTGCCAAGCATGCTTTGTGCTGGGTTCACGCAGAGCGGCACCTGCAGAAGCTGATGCCCGCCTCGCCCAAGCAGGCCAAGGCAGTGGAGTTGGTCCGTCAGGCGATCTGGTGCTTTTATCGCAGCCTGAAGCTGTGGAAGCAGAGCCCGTCACCAGGAGGTGAGAGGGCCTTCCGGCGGCAGTTCGACCGGATCTTTGGCCAACGCACGGGATACAAGGACCTCGACGCCTTGCTGGCCCGCCTGGCGCGGCGCAAGGACGAGTTGCTGCGGGTGCTCGAGCGGCCGGAGATCCCGCTGCACACCAATGCGTCCGAGAACGACCTGCGCGCCTGGGTGATCAAGCGCAAGATCTCCGGCAGCACGATGAGTGCGGAGGGCCGCGTAGCCCGCGACGTGATGCTGGGGCTTTCAAAGACCTGCCGCAAGCTCGGGCTGTCGTTCTTCGCCTATCTCGGGGATCGGCTCGGGCTGAACCCGGATCAGCCGAGGATCCCGCCGCTTGCCAACCTCGTCGCCCGAGCAGCTTGAGGCCCGCCGCCCCCAATCTGCCCAGCTTACGCTTTAGGGAGCGGGGTAGGGGACTTTGACGAGGAGCGGCTGATCCCCCGCACCTACGCCCTGCCGGAGTTGCCGTGGGAGACAATTGCCGGACGGCTCGAGCCGATCACCATCAGCATCCTGCGCTTCGATGCCCGCCTGGAGGCCTCCGGGCTCGCCGCCGGCTGGCAGTCTCGCTGTGACATGACCGAAGCCGTGCGCGCACTACTGCTCAACGGCACCTGACCGACGTCAGTGTCTTCGACGACACTCTCGTCAGCTCGATCAGGTTCCATGCCGGAGCGTTGGGCTCTTCCCATCGCGCCCTGCCCAGCCAAGCCGGGCATGATGTGTATTTCCTCGCCAGGATCTGCCTGACCGCGATGATCTTCACGCCGTGCCGCAACGGCACCACTCAAAACAATGCGAAATATGCTGCGCGGGACGACATTGCGCCGGCACCAGTGTCCTGCTACACGCTCTCGTCGCGCACAGCCCGCTGAATTCCAATCGGCAGCCCATTGTGGGAGATGCCTCCAAAGCAGAGGAGAGGGGCTCATGAGCTTCAAGTGCACCGTTCCGGCCGTTCCAACTGTCCAGCAGGATGATGCCGACGTGCGGATTACGCGGTGGGATTTCGCTCCCGGCGCGGTGACGGGATGGCACCGTCACGAATGGCCTTATCTCGTGGTGATGCTGGTCGACGGCCCCCTTCGCATCCACAACGGCGAGAATGCCACCGACGTGCCGCTCGTGGCTGGGCAGGCCTATTCCCGCAAGTCCGGGATTGAGCACGACGTCATGAACGGTTCCGACCATCCGATCGCGTTCATCGAGATCGAAATCAAGCGACCAGAAGCCTTCTCGATTCAGGCGTGAGATGTTTCATGCCGACGCGCGGCGGCAGACGCCAGGGGTCGTCGGTGCGAGAAGAGGCGCTAGGATCGCCCACTCCGCCTTCGACTGAACATAGATCAGCCGGAGATCCCGCCCCTCGCCGTCCTTGTTGCCCAAGCAGCCTGAAGCCTGCCCCCTAATCTGCCCTTTCAATTACCCACAAGCCTCGTGCCGAGAGTTGCGCCGAGTCCGATATTGGTGAGGCGCGAGAGGCCGCGCCACAGGACCATGTTGCCGGGCGGCGGATCATGGGCGCGGTCGAGGTAGCCGCCGAGCCGGGCAATCTTGGTCAGATAGTGGGAAAGCGTTGGCGCCGGTGACGGCGTCTTGGCCTTGACCAGCTGATCGAGCAGGCGGATCTCGAGCGGGGTGAAGACCAGGCGTGGTGAGGCTTGGGGTGCCGTCCGGTTGAGCATCGTCAGCCAGAACACCCGCCACGCCAGGATGCAGAACAGCGCCAGCAGATTGACCAGCCGCTCGGCCGACCGGAGCTTCGCCTCCTCAGCGCGGCAGCCTGATTTCAGGATCTTGTGGAACAGCTCGATCTTCCAGCGCAGGGCGTACCAGCCGATCTTCTCGATCGCCTCATCGACGCCCGTGTGTGCCGCTTGAGCACGCTCGTGCCCTTGAAGGTGGCGCGCGTCCAGAACTTGATCGCACACAGCCCCAGCGGCAGCCCGTCCGGGGTGACGCCAAGGCTTGCGTGCATCAGAAGGCCACAAACGGTATAGAGCTGGCGCCGATCATAACTGGGGCTGCGGCAGGGATATTGCCCGGTCATGCCGACCGGCTCGGGCCGGACACGGTGATAGGTGAACTCGGTGGTGTCGTGGAGGATGAGGATCGGCCACTTCGCGGCCACGCGGCTGGCGGTTGCCGCGAAGTGGCCGGCCAGGATCTCAGCCTCGCTGACCCGATCGTTGTCAAAGAAGCGATAAGCGGCCTTGGTGGCGGCCCAGTCCTGGCAGGCCAGCGGTAGACTCGCCCCCATCGCCCCGCCGAGCTGCTCCAAGAGCCGCCGCAGCCGCTGGCCCAGCCGTGCGTCGGCGAAGGTCGATCCGGCAAGTTCCTCATCGAGCCACGAGGCGCCTTCGAGCATCGGATCCATGGCAGCACTCCATCCGAATGGGTGCCCGACAAGGAATCACGCCCGAGTCATGTCGCGCAAGCTGAAGCAGCTCTGGCTCCCGAGATGTGGGTAATTGAAAGCAAAATGCCCCGCTTACGCTTTCGGGGGCAGGGGAGGCGACTTCAATGAGGAACGGCTTACTCCCCAAACCTTTGAGTTGCCGGAACTGCCGTGGGAGCAGATTGCTGGCCGGCTTGAGCCGATCACGATCGCGATCCTGCGCTTCGATGCCCGGCTGGACGCCTCCGGCCTAGCTGCCGGCTGGCAGTCTCGCTGCGACATGATCGAAGCCGTGCGGGCGCTCCTCCTCAACGGGCAGTTGGTCGATGTCGGTGATCTCGTCCTGCACGATGCCGGCATGGACGTGCGCCATCCCAGCCACGAGCTCACCCGGGCCGCGGCCCTGCGGACCCGGCGCACCGCCCTGACCCGCAAGGCACCCTGGCCGCTGTCGATTGATGGGCTATCCGCCCTGCGCGGCATCGGCAGCGCGGCCGAGCAGGGCGGCTGTCAGGGCAAAGGGTCGCAAGAAGCCTGATCCGGAGGATGACGAGGCCTACCCGCCCTATGCCAATGATGCGGACCCCTGGAAGGCACACTTTGCCGAGATCGACACCCTCCTCGAGCGCACCAGTCCTAATTAGCTGATTCGAGGGGAGGAGATCGCCGCTGGTGCGAGCGTAGGCAGTTCACGCCCCGGCGAGCCTGCCGCCTTGCCCCAGCCCTTGAGCTAGAGACCGGTCTGCGAGCCGCATGCAACAGGCACAAATTACAATTCTAACGCCTGTTTCCATCGTACAGGGTGGGTTAATGCCGAAATACGGCTCATCCAGTCAAGTATGGTATCATTATCGGTTGAAACTGGAGGGCGATTATGACTGGCACTCGTGCGGGCGCGATTAGGCGGGGGGGGGGGGGGAGAACTATCTCGATAGCGGCAAATCCCTGCAGGATCTACAGCGCCGAGTCGCGATACCGTCAGCCAGTCAAGATAGCGAGGCTAGACCGTTTCTCCACCGGTACGTTGCGAACGAGATGGCGGACTCACTCAAAAAACTAAGCTATGAGTGCGAGGTACACCCCAATCCAGTTGGTGACTACGGGCCTTTCCTTATCGCGCGGCGAACCGAAGATTTCAGCCGGCCGACCGTCCTTACTTACGGCCATGGCGACGTAGTACAGGGACACGAGGGCCAGTGGCGGGACGGCCTCGGCCCTTGGGAGGTGGTAGTCGAGGGCGACCGCATTTATGGTCGAGGCACTGCGGACAACAAAGGGCAGCACACTATAAACACCGCCGCGTTGGAGTGTATCTTGGCCGAGCGGGGTTCGCTCGGCTTCAACTCCACCGTTCTGATCGACATGGGAGAAGAAGTTGATTCGCCTGGGCTCGCCGAGTTTTGTGCCGCCAACAAGCAGAAGCTCAAGGCCGATGTGCTAATCGGTTCAGATGGTCCGCGTATCGATCGTAGACGACCGGCGATTTTCGGAGGCACTCGCGGTGTGATGAACTTCAATCTCAGGATCGACCGGCGCGAACGTCCGTATCATTCGGGGGTTTGGGGTGGTCTGCTCGCCAATCCGGGCATTATCCTGGCACATGCGCTGTCGACCATCACTGACGGTCGAGGCCAAATCCTGACTCCCGAGTGGCGCCCTCAGAGCTTGACGAAACCGGTGCGTGAAGCGCTTGCCCGAATTCAGATAGGGGGTGGCGAGAACGCGACCAAAATTGACGCCGATTGGGGAGAGAAAATGCTCACGCCGGCCGAGCGAGTGTACGGTTGGAATAGCTTTGAGGTGCTTGCGTTCAAGACAGGCAACCCTGACCGGCCGGACGACGCAATCCCCCCGATGGCGATTGCGTACTGCGGACTACGATTCGTTATCGGGACTGATGCGGACGACATCATTCCTGCATTGAGGCGGCATCTGGACAAACACGGCTTCGTTGATGTCGAAGTAGTCGCGGCGCGCGAGGACGGCGCATACATCCGAGCCACCCGGTTGGATCCCGATAACCCTTGGGCGAAGTTCGCAGCAGCCTCGATTGAAGCTACAACCGGGCAAAAGCCAGACATGCTTCCCAATCTCGGAGCGTCGCTAGCGAATGACGTATTCACAGATATTTTGGGAATGCCGACAGTGTGGGTGCCGCACTCCTATGCTGACTGCGCCCAGCACGCTCCGAACGAACATATGCTCATGCCTATTGTGAGGGAAGGCATGCAGTTGATGACAGGGCTGTTCTGGGCTATCGGCGCGCATGGACACCCCGGCGCCTAGCCAACCGAATTTTCGTTGCTCCGCTTAGGTTGAGCCTCGCTGCCCTGGTGGAGCGAACAGGCTGAAACCCAAGGGAAGGGCGAGGCTGCGCTCGATCCCAGGCTGCTGTTACGCGACGCGGCTGGCCAGAAACAACCTATGGTTATTTCTGGAGGAGGCTTCAACTCTGTCTTTGACCTGAGACAGTTGGGAAATCACGACCATACAATCTTCAAAGGTGCTTCGAGGAGGATTTCCACATCAGGCCTTGACGAGCAAATGACTGATTCGACGGAGCCTTCTTTGCATTTGGAACTGAACGCGACATCGCTCTGTAGAGAAACCGCGGCTGGAAATTCCAACCGAGTCGCATCGCTGCCAACGTGCGACTTCCCGTACTTCTACGCAGGATTCCGTCACAGATCTACAAAGATGAGTGGAAAATTGGCTCTAAACATGTGGAAAAATCATAGAGCAGGCATCGTTACGCGGCACATCTTGGGTACACCGATCAGCGTGCCGACAGAGGATTAGAATGGCGCAGTATCGAGCAAAGTTCAGTAGCGAGATATCCCCCTTCATTGGGAATGCGGCAAGTGCCTTAGGCGGACCAGTCGCGCGACGTGCGCGAGCGGCAAAGAGTTTGTCACGCTCAGATTAGGTGAATGTATGCGTCAGTCTCCGGTCGGTGGCGAGCCTGCCAGTCGTCCTGTGATGCAGTTCGCCCGCGAGATCTCGGTTCTAATTGTCGTTTTCGAGAGTGGCCGGATCATCGAGCAAGGCCCGCCGGAACAGATCTTCCTCGCATCGCAGAACGGGCGTACGCGCTCGCTCCTACAATCCGTTTTAAGTCATTGAAAGACGGTTTCGCCTCGCTACTCCGATGACGTAGCTACAACAGAGTGTAATTTCGGGAGCATGAACATGCCTATAACCAAGGGACCTCAAGCGTTTCCACGTAGTGAGTATCTGCGCCGTCTAGCAGCAGTGAAAGCCGAGATGGCGCGGCGCGAGGTAGATGCGCTCATTGTCACCAGTTGGCCCAACATCACGTATCTTACGGGTAATTTGACCCGAATGTTCTCTCGGCACGCGCTTGTAGTCTCGGCTCGCGAAGAAGAGCCAACACTGCTTGTGCGCGGCATGGATGTGCCGGGATGTGTCCATCAAAATTTTTGTCGATCGAGAGAAAGTCTTTGGCTACTCAGACGACTACGTCGGGCGTCCGGATAAGAACGGCTACGATGCCGTAATCGACTTTATTCACGAAATGGGACTTGCCAACGGCGGCATCGGTATTGAGTTCGGTGGTGGCAGCATGGGAGGCGGCGGGTCGCTGTCCGCGTCTAATGCCGACAAATTCCGGTTGCGGCTTTCGAGCGCTCGGATCGTTGACTGCAGCAAACTCGTTGATTGGCTGCGGCTTTCAAAGTCGGACCTTGAAATTGAGGTCATGCGCGAGGCTGCGGGCATCGCCGACGCGGCGATCATGCAGGCCGCTGAGTTGATCCGCCCCGGCCTCCACGAAGCGGACTTAGCTGCGGAAATCGTAGCCGCGCAGGTCCGCGGTGCGCCCGGCGGCAAGCGCGCCTCAGGAATGATGCCTCCGCTCATTTGCTCCTCGCCGCGCACTGGCACTTGCCACATTTTGTGGAGCGACGATGTCCTGCGTAACGATTCTCAAATCAACATTGAACTGAGCGGCAACCGGCATGGCTACGTTGCGGCGATCATGCGGACTTTCTCCATCGGCCCGGCCTCAGACCGCTTACGCCGACTACATGACGCGGAAGTCGCAGGCCTCGAAGCCGGGCTTGAGGCAGTTCGCCCTGGACGTACTTGCGGCGATATCTCTAGGGCCTTCTACAAGACCATTGAGAAGATGGGCTTCAAGAAGGAGTCACGCTGCGGATATGCGATTGGAATCGATTGGGTGGAACTCACGGCGAGTCTTCAGAACGGCGATACGACAGAGCTGAAACCCAATATGACATTCCACCTGATGCTGGGGAACTGGCTGGACGAGGACTTCGGCTACGTCATCAGCGAGACCTTCCGAGTGACAGACACTGGCTCGGAAGCGCTGACGAAGGCACCTCGGAAGCTTTTTGAACTCTGATTGCAACGGCAAGGACATCACATATGACAGGCTCTCTAGGAGTTTTGAGGACTGAGCGGGGATTGCCTCCAGGATCCCCGCCTTGGATGCTCCCGCCGGGTTACTTGCTGAATCCTAAAACATTCGATTTTCCTGTCATAGAGGAAACTGTCGAGGGGGGCTGGGTCGATCGCGTGTTCCGTGGCGACCCCGCGCTCAAGGCCCCTCTCATCGCAGCGGCGCAACGCCTCGTGGACCGCGGCGCTGTCGCGATCAGCTCATCGTGCGGATTCTTCATGCGCTATCAGTCCGCGGTAGCGGCAGCCGTTCCCGTGCCTGTTGCCACGTCAAGTCTACTCCTTCTTCCTACGTTGCTTCGCCAGATTCCGCCAAATGTGAAGCTGGCGGTTCTCGTCGCGGACGCAACCAGCTTCTCCGAGGAAATGCTGGGGATCGACGATCCTCAGCAACGAGCGCGGATTGTAATCGGCGGAGTTGAAGATGGTATTTTGGTACGAAACGAGTTGATCAAGCCACCGCCTGTAACCGAACTCGAGGACATTGAGGCCGACGTTGCCGAATGCGTCACTCGTGTGCGCGGACGGCATCCCGACATTGGCGCGATCCTGTTTGAGTGCTCCGCCTTTCCTTGTGTGACTCCACAGATTCGCAAGATGACAGGGTTGCCGATTTACGACCTTACAACTCTATGCCGCATGGTCATGTCATCGGTGAGCTGAGTAGCGCTGATCCAAACGGGACGGAACGAACTATGGTTGGAGTGACTTTCACCCTGGCGAGATTCATATCAACCCTTTCGTTGGAAGATATTCCCGAAGAGGTCTAGCAGGATGCGCGTCGCTTCATCCTCGACATTCTCGGCTGCGCTATCGCTGGCTCTCGCAGCGACTTGGGAGCGTCCATCGCTTCCGCCGCTGGCCTGCTTGGACACGGGACGGAGGCGACGGTTGCAGGGAGCGGAAGGCTGTTCTCACAGGCTGGAGCCAGTTACGGGAACGGACGGCTGGCGAATTGCCTTGATCTGGATGACACCTATCCGGGAGGCCCAGTACCAGGAGTGCATTTTGGGGCCAGCGTCTTCGGCGCAGCGCTGGCGACCTGCGAAGCAAGGGGGGTTACGATGCGGGAGCTCCTGCTGGCTATCATCTGCGGGTATGAGACCGCGGGGCGCATCTGCGATATCGGCACCCAAGTCGAGATCGTTGACGGCAAAGCCGTCTCCATGCCAGAGGTATGGGGAGCGACGCTCGCACCCACAGTTGGAGCTGCCGCAGCAGTAGGGCGCCAATATAATCAGGGAGCCGCCGAGCTCGAGCAGATTTTTGGGCTCTCCGCTTCGAACGCGGCAACGCCAACCGGCCCTCCTTGCGGTTTGTAGGGCATTGGAGAACGCTTTCGGCGTCTGGTAGCCCAAGGAAGAATGGGGCCTCGCCGTGTTGTAGTCCTCAACCCAAGCCGAGATCAGCTCGCGGGCATGATCCATGCCCGAAGAAGAGACTCTCGTTCAACAGCTCATCGCGCATGCGACCGTTGAACGACTCGATATAGCCGTTCTGCATCGGCTTGCCCGGCGCGATGTAGTGCCATTCGATCCGGTGCTCGGCGCACCAGGCCAGAATGGCATGCGAGGTCAGTTCCGTGCCGTTATCAGACACAATCATCCCGCGCTTGCCACGCTGTTTAATCAACACCGTTAGCTCCCGGGCGACGCGCTTGCCTGAGATCGAGGTGTCGGGGATTGCCGCGAGACATTCCCTTGCCATATCATCGACGATGTTCAGGATGCGGAAGCGTCGGCCACTGGCAAACTGGTCATGGACAAAGTCCAGCGACCAGCGCGCATTGGCCTTCGCCTCGACCAGGATCGGCGCCCGTGTGCCCACCGCCCGCCGACGGGCCTGGCGCTTGCGGACGCTCAGGCCCTCCTCCGGGTAGAGGCGGTAGACCCGGTTCAGGCCCACGGTCTCGCCTTCGCGTCGAAGCAACACGAACAGCCGCCGGTAGCTAAAACGACGCCGCTCCTGCGCCAGCGCGCGCAGGCGACAGCGCAAGGCGGCATCATCCGGCCGGCATAAGCGGTATCGGATCGTGCTCCGGTCGGCGCCGATCAGGGAACAGGCTCGCCGCTCCGACAGGCCGAAACGAGCCTGCAGGTGCACGACGGCTTCGCGCTTGGCGGCGGGCCCTACCACCTTTTTGAAAGCAGATCGCGCAGAGCCGAGGCATCCAGCATCGCCTCGGCCAACAGCTTCTTCAGTGTGGCGTTCTCGTCCTCGAGCGCCTTGAGGCGCTTGGCGTCCGAGACCTCCAGGCCGCCGTATTTGGCTTTCCAGTTGTAGAGGGTGGCTTCCAACATGCCGTGCTCGCGGCACATGTCGGCTGCCTTCGCCCCAGCCTCCTGCTCACGCAGGATCCCGATGATCTGTACTTCCGTAAACCGTGAACGCTTCATAGTCCGTCCTTATGATGGGCCGGACTCTACCTCCACATCGCCGAAATTCTCAGGGGCAGGTCAACTGCTGCGGGGTCTGCCAAGCCTCCAGAGTGGACAGCCGACGCTCTGTGTCCGAGCGCTGCAGGTCAGCCCTCCAACTGCGAATGAAGGGGCAGCATCGAATTCGCCAGCAGTATCCAAAGCGAGGGAGGATCATATGGCGGATTCGAACGGTCGTCGCAACACCCTGAAGGAGGAGGTTGCGATGAGCATTCGAAAGCGTCGGTCGGATCGATCTGGACGAGCGCCATTGCCGTCACCGGGCCGGCCACCTGTGGCGGGACGCAATGAACGCAGGCAGTTCTGGTTAGCGATCGCAGCGGGACTGAGCAGCGAGGATGGTGCGGTCGCGGCAGGCGTGGCACAACCTGTAGAGACCAAATGGTTCCGACAGGCAGGCGGCGAGATTACATCAACAACTTCGTCAACCGAACAGGGGGAAAGTAAAGCCAGCAGGAGGCCACACAGCAACCTTCAGCTGAACCTTTTGGCCTTGTCTACCACATTCTCTAGTGGCTTTCCGCTGGCCCAAAGTTCCAGATTCCCCAGGAACTGTCCAACGGCGCGTTCCTCCCAGCCATACAAATCGGCTGACATATGAGGCGAGACGAATACCTGATCCATTGTCCAGAACGGGTGGTGCTCCGGAAGCGGCTCGACAGCAAAGACATCCAGTGCAGCGCTTCCGACCTGACCGTCTTCCAGGGCCTTGATCAGGGCGCTCTCATCCACTAGGCCGCCGCGGCCGATATTAATCAGGGATGAGCCCCGCTTCATCTGTGCAAAATGCGGTTCGCTCATGAACCCCGCGGTCTCAGCTGTCAGGGGCATAGCCAGTACGACCGTGTCGGCTTTCGGTAGAAGATCCTTTAACTCATCAGTGGAATGGATGCGACCGAAAACGGGATCATTTGCGACCGCCCGCCGCCCGACGGGAATGACTTTCACGCCGACGGCCGTCAACATCATGAAGATCTCGCGGCCAATTGCACCCGGCCCGATTAGAACCGCGACCTGATCCCGGAGAGCATGGGTTGGCCGCCAGTTCCATGTCTTGGTGCGCTGAAAGTCTAACGTTCTCCGAAAATCCTTTGTGATCATCAGCATCATCCCAAGAACGTACTCCGCAATGGGATGTTCGAATACGCCGCGCGTGTTGGTGACAACAACAGCCGAAGAAAGCACGTCTCTCGATACGACAGTGTTGACACCAATTCCGGGAACGTGGATCCACTCAAGCTTGGGCGGCAGGGGATTGTTGCGTATTATCGCATTGTGGATGTCCCAAAGCAACAAACCTTCTGCATTTCGAAGTTCCTGCTTTGCCTTCTCGCAATTATTTGTGATAACAACGTCGGCAAACCTACTGGCCTTCTCAATGGAACTCGGAGGAGTAGAGCCTTTCGGTGCTATGATGACCAGTTTTTTCTTAGGCATGTGGATACCTGCTACTTAGAGAATCGCGCATGTCCCGTT
Source organism: Microvirga sp. GN3 (assembly GCF_055792825.1). NCBI lineage: Bacteria > Pseudomonadati > Pseudomonadota > Alphaproteobacteria > Hyphomicrobiales > Methylobacteriaceae > Microvirga > Microvirga sp. GN3. Next base: position 71,136 of record NZ_JBVVAK010000016.1, on the reverse strand, counting down.
GCCATGGGAAGCGTGTTCTATGGGGAACACAAGTGAATGAAGTCGAGCTTGCAGCTACAAGGCCTCAGTTCGCATAGTCTGAACCTTGGGCACTAAGGACACGTTTGACAGCATCGAAGTACAGGTTGATCTCGGTCTTTAATTCCTGCTTTGAGCTTTGCAAAAGGTTCCGCGATCTGGAGAGAACCACGTCGGCAATCATTCGGCGCTTCCCTGCCGCCATCGCGATCATCTGGGTCATCGCCGCCCGCTCGAGAAAGTAAAGCCTGTGATAGGCTTCGGCGACGGTCTCGCCGGTGGTAACAACGCCGTGGTTAGCGAGCATCAGGATCTGCTTGTCCCCAAGCACATCCGCCATCCTCTCACCTTCCTCCTGGGTGTCCGCCAAACCATTGTAATCATAATCGTATGCGACCAGGTCGTGCAGAACCATCCCGTTCTGGCTGGACGGTTCCAGCGTCATGTCCTCCAGCTGCGACAACGCGGTCGCATAAGGCATATGGGTGTGAAGCACACAGGCAATTCCCCGCCGGTGCATGGGCGCGTGAATGCTGACCGCAGAGAGGTTGGCGCTGCCGTTACCCGCGACGACTTGGCCATCGAGAGTGACTTCAATGAGGTTCGATGCCGTCACTTCTGACCAATGCAGCCCAAACGCGTTCAGATAAAAGCGATCGCGATGCCCCGGCACGGTCAGCGTGAAGTGATTGTCGATGCCTTCGATAAACCCGTCGTTGACCGCCTGACGGTGCGCTGCAGCCAAGTCGATGCGTGCATTCATCCGCTGGTCGTGATCGTAGTTTGAATACATTTGAGTAGTCTCAGACATATCATGCCCTATATTCGGTTGTGAAATTTCGCCCAACATTTAGGCGTTGTGATCGACTGTACCATTCTCCAGGTAGGCTGCTGAGTAAGGCAGCCCTGCTGAACGGTGTGACTTGCCATTCTCAGGTAGGATCGCGGCATCGATACAGGGGCTCTTGTGAAGTTCCATGGAACATTCATCGATGGCCGCCGAGGGAATTCCGTAGGCAATATGTTTGCGGGTCGGTGGGATAGCTATGTATCCAGCTCTATCTCTTTCTGCATAAACGCCTTTGACGGAAGACCACCTATTTGCTCGCCGCTGAGCGGCCATAGCGGTGGCGAAATCTAACGCTCGGCCACGCTGCAGCATGTAGGCTGCAGTCGATGGGTGTTCCGTTAAGACACGCACTTCAAGGCCTCTGCGAGGATCGACACGATATCGTCGATGTGAGGCCTCTCAATTACGAGAGGCGGTGAAAACGCAACAATGTCGCCGGTTACACGAATGAGGAGGCCTCTATTGAAGCAGTTGACAAACACGTCGTATGCACGCGTGCCCGGCGCATCGGGTCGGCTTGCGAGCTCGATTCCGGCGATAAGACCGATATTCCGGACATCCACGACGTGTGGCAGGCCTCGCAACGAGTGCATCGCTTCCTGCCAGTAGTCTTGCATGGCGGCGCCTGCCGTGAATAATTCCTCTTTTTGATAGATGGACAGAGTGGCTAGGCCCGCCGCACAAGCCGCCGGGTGACCGGAGTAAGTATAGCCGTGGAAAAACTCGATCTGCCCTGGCGGTCCCTGCAACACGGCATCATGGATCTTACGTTTCGCGAATACGGCTCCCATCGGGATGGATCCGTTCGTCAAGCCTTTTGCCGTAGTGACTAGGTCCGGCACGACACCGAAGTAGTCAACCGCAAAAGGCTTTCCGAGCCGGCCGAAGCCTGTGATAACTTCATCAAAAATCAACAGGATGCCATGGCGGTCACAAATCTCTCTCAGACGTTGCAGGTAGCCCTTTGGTGGCACGAGCACTCCGGTCGATCCCGCAACTGGCTCAACGATGAGGGCTGCGATCGTTTCCGCTCCATGCAGAGAAACAAGACGCTCCAGATCGTCGGCTAACTCGACGCCGTGCTCGGGTTGCCCTTTCGCGTAGAGATTGCGCTCAGGATCATGCGTATGCCTTATGTGATCGGCTCCGGGCAGAAGCGGAAAGACACGCCGGTTGTTTACAATTCCGCCGACGCTCAGGCCTCCGAATCCTACGCCGTGATATCCTCGCTCCCGACCAATTAATCTTGTTCTGGTTCCCTGGCCAACAGCGCGCTGGTACGCGATTGCGATCTTCAGAGCCGTATCGACAGCCTCCGAACCCGAGCCTGCGAAAAAGATCCTGTCGAGTCCGGCTTCGGGACCTCCGGGTGCGTTGATCGACAGCTGTTCCGCAAACTGAAACGCCAGCGGATGCCCCATTTGGAAGGATGGGGCGTAGTCAAGAGTGGCCAGCTGCTGACTCACTGCATCAGCGATCTCCCGCCGGCCGTGTCCGGCGTTCACGCACCAAAGTCCGGCCGTACTGTCTAGGATCTTCCGGTCATCCTCAGTGCGATAATACATTCCGGCGGAGCTCACGAGCATGCGCGGATCCGCTTTGAACTGCCTGTTTGCAGTGAAAGGCATCCAGAAGCTGTCAAGCGAGTAGGTGTTTGATTCTTGGGGAGCGGACATGATCCTCGTTCCTTTTTTTTATCATGTTTGTTAGGCTCAAACTCAGCAAGTCCTTTTCTGTGATCCGCTAAGTTGTTGATTTCAAATGAGCGTCGTCTATAGTGTTGCCTCAAGCGCAACGTTCCAAACACTCTGGAGGATCAACCATGGACGATGTCGGGGCGCGGCTGAGATATATCCGTCAACTGCACAAGCTTTCTCAGAGGGAATTGGCAAAGCGAGTCGGAATACAGAACTCGACGATCTCATTGATTGAGTCCAACCAGAGCAACCCCTCGGTTAGCTTGCTAAAGCGCATTCTCGACGGGATCCCCGTTCGTATGGCGGACTTTTTCGCATTTGAGCCTGAGAATGAAGGCAAGATATTCTATAGCGCAGATGAGTTGCTGGAGATCGGGAACAGGAAGATCTCCTTTCGGCAGGTTGGCGAAAACCTCTTCGGCCGCTCGCTTCAAATACTGAAGGAAAGGTATGAGCCTGGTACGGAAACCGGCAAGTTTCCGATCACACATAAGGGTGAAGAGGGTGGTATCATCCTCTCTGGACGGCTTGAGGTGACGGTGGAGGGCCAACGCAAGATCTTGGGACCTGGCGATGCATACTACTTCGAGAGTTGGCGGCCTCACAAATTTCGCTGTATCGGCCCGGCTCCATGCGAACTCATCAGTGCTTGCACTCCGCCGTCCTTCTGATTTCAGTAGAAAGTAGCCGGACTTGCAAAGATCGACTTTATTGATCAAGTCTGTCTCCGTTCGAGCGTGTCAGGTCGCTCGTGGACTTGCTTCGAAAAACTGGAGAGCCTCTCATGAAGCAGGAGGATTTCCATGCCCCACACGCGCTTTCCGAAGGAGTTTCGGGACGAGGCTGTGCGGCTCGCCCTGACCAGCGGCCGTAGCCGGCGCGAGATTGCTGCGGATCTTGGTATCGGCCTGTCGACCCTGCGCCACTGGCTCGATCGCCGCAGCGAGCGTGAGATCGACGATCCGCCCGAAGAGCGTCAGGAGGACATGGCGACAGAGCTGAAGCGGCTGCGGCGCGAGAACGAGATCCTGCGCCAGGAGCGGGAGATCCTCAAACGGGCAACAGCTTTTTTCGCCAAGGAGGGAAGTCGATGAAGTTCAAGTTCATCGATGCGGCGAAAGAGAGCTTCCCCGTCATGCGTCTGTGCCAAGTCCTCAATGTCAGCCCCAGCGGCTACTTCGCCTGGCGATCTCGTCCAGCCTGCCCGCGCCAGCGCGAGGACCTGGTGCTGCTGGCTCATATCCGATCAGCCTTCACCCTCTCGAACGAGACCTATGGCAGCCCGCGCATGACCCGCGAGTTGCAGGATGAGGGCCTGAAGGTCGGACGCCGCCGCACGGCTCGGCTGATGCGCGAGAACGGCCTCAAAGCCCGGCAGGAGCGGCGCTTCAAGCGCACCACCGACAGTCACCACGCTTTTCCGGTCGCTCCCAACCTGATCGACCAGGACTTCTCGGCCGAGCGCCCGAACCAGAAATGGAACGCGGATCTCTCGTACGTGTGGACAAGAGAGGGCTGGCTCTATCTGGCGATCATCCTCGATCTCTTCGCTCGGCGGGTGGTCGGTTGGGCGGTCAGTGATCGTCTGCATCAGGAACTTGCGTTGGAGGCGCTGCGCAAGGCTCTGGCGATCCGGCAACCGCCCGCAGGGCTGACCCATCACGCGGATAGTAAGTATGCCTAGGCCAGTGTTCCTGGGCGGCCTGACCCTCACAGCGATCGACCGGCTAACATCACTGGTACCGCAAGGCGCCGGAGTGGCCTGACCCACACGCTGATCGACCACGACTCGTGTCTTTCCTCGGACCTGTCGGCCGCCCGGAAGCCTTGCGGTGAGGTTTACCTCACCGCTGCATGTGACCCGAGAAGGGCCTGACGTCCTGTCGCGTTACTGTCCTGTCCAGGCATGCGGTCGTGGTGAACCGTCGATCCGCGCTTGAACCAGGAGGGCCGGTATGGAAGGTGGTCAGGAGAGTGTGTCCCGTCTCATCGTGGGCGGTGTCGACACGCATAAGGATCTTCACGTCGCCGCTGTTGTCGATGAGCACGATCATGTGCTCGCCAGCGAGAGCTTTCCCACAACGCGACATGGATACAAGCAGATGCTCACCTGGATGCGCTCCTTCGGCACCTTGCTGCGCATCGGCATTGAGTCAACCGGAACCTATGGGGCCGGGCTCCTGCGCTATATGCAGAACGCTGGCGTCGAAGTTCTGGAGGTTACAACCCCGGACCAGCATGATCGCCGCCGGCGTGGCAAGAACGACGATCTCGACGCCCAGAACGCCGCGCATGCCGCCTTTGCCGGCATACGGACCGTCACACCCAGAAGCCGGGATGGCATGATCGAATCTCTGCGTGTCCTCAAGGCATGCCGCAAGACAGCGGTGGCGGCGCGGCGCATTGCCTTGCAGATGATCCAGAACACCATCGTCTGCGCGCCGGACGGATTGCGGGAGGCTCTGCGCCGGATGACTCGGATGCAGCTGGTCAGGACCCTGGCCGCGTGGCGGCCTGACCTGACCGATTATCGGAACGTGGAATCCGCCTATCGGATTAGCCTGAAGTCGCTCGCCCGCCGCTATCTCGAGCTGCACGATGAAATCGCTGACTTGGATGCCATGATTGGCGCGATCGTCTATGAGCTCGCTCCCAACCTCGTGGCTCGCAACTCAATCGGTCACGGAGGTGCTGCACAGTTGCTCCTGACGGCCGGGGACAACCCGGAACGCTTGCACTCCGAGGCCGGTTTTGCCGCGCTCTGCGGTGTCAGCCCGGTCCCGGCTTCGTCCGGCAAGACAACCCGTCATCGCCTTAATCGAGGGGGTGACCGGGCTGCCAACAGCGCCCTGCACATCATCGCCATCGGCAGGCTCCGGACTGAGCCGCGAACCAAGGCCTACTTGGCCAAGCGCATGGCTGAGGGCCATTCCAAGCTCGAGGCCATCCGGTGCCTCAAACGCTACATTGCTCGCGAGGTGTTCGCCCTGATCACTCAACGGCGAAAGGAGATCAACCAGGCTCAGATCACCACTTGACATTTAGAAGGGCGTCCGCGGCAGCCCATATTGTTCGATCGAGTATCAGGCCGCGTTGCGGAAACACGGCATCCGGATCTCGATGTCCGGGAAAGGGAACTGTTATGATAATTCTGTGGTCGAAACCTTCTTCAAGACCTTGAAGTCCGAGTTGGTCTGGCGCACCGTCTTCCAGACGCGTGCCGAGGCCAAGAAGGCAATTGGTCATTACATCGACGGCTTCTACAATCCCGTGCGGCGTCACTCGACACTGGACTATGTCAGCCCGGTTCAGTTCGAAAGGCTGGCCGAATCGGTACAAAACCGCTCTCTACAAAATCGAAGCAAGACCAATTAAAGGCTGTTTCGATACGCTTGATCATTCGACCCTGCTATCGATCCTGAGCGAAAAGATCCACGATGGTCGTTTCTTACGACTGATCGGACGCCTGTTCCAAGCTGGCCATTTGGAGGAGTGGCGCTACAACGCCACGCTGAGCGGCAGCCCGCAAGGGGCGATACTCAGCCCAATCCTCTCCAATATCTACTTGGACAGGCTGGATCGTTTTGTCGAAACAATACTCCTCCCTAAGTATAACCGTGGTGACCGACGCAGACTAAACCCGGCATCGGTGCGTATACGTAGTCGAGCGAAACGGCTGAAACAATCGGGTCACTGGAATGAGGCTAACCAACTTCGTCGTCAGATGAAGCAATTGCCCTCCCTTGATCCGATGGACCCGTCCTATCGACGCCTGCGTTACGTACGCTATGCCGACGATTGGCTGCTCGGATTCAGCGGCCCCCGATGCGAGGCCGAGGCGATCAAATCCGAAGTTGGAACATTCCTGCGCGATCAACTCAAGCTGGAACTATCCGAAACCAAGACATTGATCACACATGCACAGTCCCAAGCTGCGCGTTTCCTTGGCTATGACATCCAAGTCCTGCACAACAACCAAAAACGTGATCGACGCGGTCACCGCTCTGTGAATGGTCAGATCGGGTTGCGCGTTCCGGCCAACGTTGTGCGGGAGAAGTGCAAACGATACCTCCGTCATGGCAAACCGATGCACCGCACGGAACTCATCCACGACTCTGTCTTCAGTATCGTGGCTCAGTACCAAAGGGAATATCGGGGCCTAGTGGAATACTATCGGAGGGCATACAACCTGCATCAGCTCAACCGTCTGAAGTGGACGATGGAGCGGTCACTGACCGGGACGCTTGCGCGGAAGTTGCGCACGAGCGTCGCACGGGTTTATCGCCGCTTCGGAGCCACACTTCAGACCGGCCAAGGTCTCTGTGTGGGACTTGAGGTCATGGTTGAACGAGGTGAAGGGATGAGGCCCCTTGTAGCACAGTGGGGCGGTGTTACGCTGGCACGGCATACGAAAGCAGCTCTCGACGATAGCATTCCCTTGCGTATTTGTGGTCCGCGTTCTGATCTCGAACGGCGTCTCTTGGCGAACACTTGTGAGCTTTGTGGCTCTCAGGAGAACATCGAGGTGCACCACGTTCGAGCCCTGAAGGACTTACAGTGTAAGGGACGACGCCCGCCGCCTTTGTGGGTTCAGGTTATGGCGGCACGCCAGCGTAAAACACTGGTGACATGCCGGACGTGCCATACCGACATCCATGCTGGGCGGCCGCTGCGGCGTAGCTTGCCAGCGAATTTGGAGGGCACTGGAGAGCTGGGTGCTCTGAAAGGGTGCGCCGTGCAAAACGGCGAGTCGAATCCCTGTCGGAGACAGGGGAAGCCGGGAGACATGCTTCCGGGTCAACCATCTTACCTGATGGCGAAAGCCTAAAGGGACAAGAGCATGATGGTAAAGCGGGGGCTGGGCGAACATGCCAGACCCAACGCCCCGCAAGGCCCGCGCGATATGGTCAAGGATGCATTTCTTGAACTCTAGTCACCAGCGATGGAAACGCACATCCTGCGCCACGGTATGTAAGGGCGCAGCCGACAGGATAGGACGGTTTCGCTTTCGCCGTTCAAAGCTCCCCCTGTCGAGCGACAACCAACGAGGTTGTTCAAGGGGACGAACGGAGGACCTAAGTCGCGCTATTACTTTCGACTCGTACGAACACGGGATCGCCTTCGGGCCGCGAGGCCCATGGCGACGGAGCGGTCATAGTAGTCCGAGGACGGGAAAACCGGCCACATGGCGAAGGACCGCAGGCGTCTCGACGGCAATAGCTGGGAGGTAGCCGAAATGGCAACAGCCGAAACAGTGATGGCCGTCTACTCTGACCGTGGCAAGAGAGGTCTGCCACTTGAAGGGGTCTATCGGCAATTATTCAACCGAGACCTCTACCTACGCGCCTATGGGCGTATTTACCGTAATGCGGGAGCCATGACTCCCGGTGTCACCGCCGAAACGGTGGACGCCATGTCTCTGGAGAAAATCGACAGGATCATCGGCACTCTGCGCCGTGAAACCTACCGATGGTCTCCGGTGAAGCGGATATATATCCCGAAGAAAAACGGGAAAAAGCGTCCGCTTGGTCTGCCCCCATGGTCCGATAAGCTCGTCCAAGAGGTTATCGGCCTCCTGCTCGATTCCTATTACGAACCACGGTTCAGCGACCGATCTCATGGATTCCGCCGAGGACGCGGATGCCATACCGCATTGCGAGAAATCACTCAGAAATGGCGAGGCGTAAAATGGTTTATAGAGGGTGATATCAAAGGCTGCTACGACAACATTGACCATGATGTCCTGTTGGCGGCGCTATCGGAGAACATCCACGACAACCGATTATTACGCTTCATATCCAACATGCTCAAGGCCGGATATCTGGAAGACTGGCGATATGGCGAGACCCTAAGTGGGACCCCGCAAGGGGGAATAGCCAGTCCCTTGCTTTCCAATATTTACCTCGACAAGTTGGATAAGTTTGTAGAGAAGACCCTGCTCCCGATGTACAACCGGGGCGAACGACGCAGGAACGAACCCGGATACAAGGCCATCCTTCGCGCCGCCCAGAAGGCCGGGGACAATGGGGATCATAAAAAAGCGGCTCGCCTGCGTCAGCAGGCACAGACCATGCCGTCCCGAGACCCTCAAGACCCGGACTTTCGGAGGCTCTGGTATGTCAGGTATGCTGATGATTTCCTGCTAGGGTTCAGTGGGCCACGACACGAAGCAGAGGACATCAAGACTCGCATCGGAGAATTCCTTCGCAATTCGCTGCGACTCGAATTATCCGAGGCCAAAACCTTGATTACGCATGCCAGCGATAACGCGGCACGTTTCCTCGGCTATGACGTTGTCGCCCTTCGAGCAGATGAGCGTCATGACCGACGCGGTCAACGCATCATCAACAGCTTGGTCCGACTGAAGGTGCCCCATGACGTTATCGTGGAGCAATGTCGTCGATATATGCGAAATGGAAAAGCCGCACATCGTCCGGAACGGTTACAAGATGACGACTTCAGCATCGTTAACCAATTCGGAGCCGAATATCGCGGCTTTGTCCAATATTACCTACTGGCGATGAACGCCCATCGGTTATGGAGGGTGCATCATATTATGTGCACTTCATTGCTCGGCACCCTTGCCAACAAACACAAGACGAGGATCGCACCGATCTATCGTCGCCTGCGTGTTCAGGTAAAGGATCGAGGACGCACCGTAACGGCGTTGGTCATCACACGGGAGCGTGGTGAAGGAAAAAGCCCGCTTGTCGCAATGTTCGGCGGCATATCATTGGCATGGATGAAGGAGGTCACGATCCTGAAAGATCGTCCTCCGGTCGTCTTCGGAACCCGAAGCGAAGTTGTCCAACGCCTCCTTACTCAGAAATGCGAGCGCTGTGGCACTGAAGATGGACCGTTCGAAGTCCATCATGTTCGCCGCCTCGCTGATCTGGATCGACCGGGCCGCAGAGAACGACCGACATGGGTCAAACGGATGGCAGCCCGCCGACGTAAGACCTTAGTCGTCTGCGACCGGTGCCATCAGGATATCCACCGAGATCGCTCAGGATGGCGTGAGAGCATGAGACACTGGAAAGCCGGATAAGACCGAAAGACTTATGTCCGGTTTGGAGAGAGGGGTGGAGAAACCTGCCTTGGCAACGAGGCAAGGCGCTTCATCCCTACTTTACCGCATGCCCGGTTCGGGGAGAAGGGGAGAAACCGGCCGTTGCAAGACGGCACGGCGCTCACCGCCTACTCTACTGTCGATGAAAGAGGCAGCGATGGCGATCCGCCGGGACGGCAAGCGCGTCTGGCGCGGCCTGTGCGCCTGGGACTCACGCTCAACGAGAGGCTTGGCTTTAAGCGGCGGCCATTGCCGCGGCTCGGAAATTAGCCGTGTCGTGTTAGACAACGTCCTATGTGGGGGAGCAGTAGCGGCGCTGGGCCAGCAGATCTCGGCACGTCGATTGATTGATCGACGCTTCACTTAATTTGAGCCAGGTGGCTTCCTCCGTCAACGAGATTTCTCTCTCCCATAGCAAACATTAGTTGATCAGATCAGCTCTGAAGCTCGCTTGTGAACGCATCAGACTGCGCGCACAGCCGAGCATACGCGATCAGTTGTAATGCTAGTGGTATATCCCCTTGGCGCATTCGTTAGAATCTGTTCTTAGTGGGTGAAATACCTTTGCGGTTTAACAGAAAGTAGCTATAATTAAGCACTGTCGCGCAGGAAATGTGCGCCATTTGGGTACTTGCCGCAGGATTCTCCCATGGATATTGATCGCATTGATGCCCGCATTTTGACGCTGCTTCAGAAGAATAATCGGCTTTCCTCTGAAAGCTTGAGTGAGATGGTCAACCTGTCGCCAACGGCGGTGCAACGCCGGCTTAAGAGGTTGCGTGCGTGCGGAGTAATTGAGGGCGATGTCTCGATTATTTCACCCAAGGCGGTCGGCCGACCGATTACCATGCTTGTTTCTGTCACACTTGAAAGAGAACGCGCGGCAATCATCGATCGCTTCAAACAAGCGATCCGCTCGACCCCACAGATCATGAGCGGCTTCTATGTGACAGGAGAGGTTGATTTTGTCCTGATCATCACCGCCAAAGACATGGATGACTTTGACGATTTCACCAGGCGCTTTTTTTACGAGAACCCTGACATCAAGGGATTGAAGACCAGCGTGGTCGTTGATCGGATCAAAGCCGGGTATACGGTACCTATCGAGGAGACAGCGGCGGAAGCATCTTAAGTCTTTTCCGCATGCTCAAGATCAGGGCTGACGGCATCGTGCAGCCACCCGTCATCACGCCGGAAACTGGCGGCGACAACGGCTACATCGTCAATGCGGGGCATCGCCGGGTGAAGCAGGCGATTGCCACTGGCCTCACGGAAATCGAGGTGTTGGCCGATGAGGCGGCGAACGACAATGGCGCTATGCGCTCGATGATCGAGAACATCGCCCACGCGCCATCTCCCCTCCGGTTGATGGCAAGCGACCAAGTGCCTAATAGCGCTTGGATAGACCAAAGAGGCTATTGGTATTGCCTTGGCTCTTCCGGTCCGCCAGATCAGGAAGCCGCGCCCGCTCGCCAGTATGTTTCCGGGCATGCTCGACCACAGGGGCAGTGGAGCGAAGCATATTCTTAGCCCTGGGGCCGGCCACTCGTCTGACATATAGCCGGGACATCGTGTAGCAAGGCGGGACCATCCTGCGCTGATCGAAAGAATTTAGCCGAGTTGCTGCGCACAAATGCAATTTCCAGCCCTTCTCATTCGCACTAGCCCAGCCTAGGATCGTGACGATTAAAGCATCAAAAGCGATGCCAATTGGGAACACGGTCGGAGACAATGCAACACGAGCCGACATCATCCGCTGACGCCGCAGTCCCGTACTGTCAATTACCACCGAATCCAGTGGACGTCGCCGTTTTGTTAGTCTCTGAGCTGGATGGTGCAGGTGTCGTCTTCCCATCGCAGATCGCTGGCGTCGCGACCCTTGAGGGTGGCGGGGTAGCTAAACCTCTTCTCTCCGCGTTCGCCACTTGCCATCGCTCCTGGCCCGAAGCGAGAACCTAAAGCGTGTATTCTCGAGTTCCGATTCCTTCGGCATGATCCGCGGCGGGCATATCGACCTGTCGATCCTCGGCGCCATGCAGGTGGCGAGTAACGGCGACCTCGCCAACTGGATGATCCCCGGCAAGATGGTGAAGGGCATGGGCGGCGCCATGGATCTCGAGGCAGGCGTCAAGCGCGTCGTCGTGGTGATGGAGCATGTGGCCAAGGCCAAGGACGGCTCGGAGGACCGGAAGCTCCTGAAGACGTGCAACCTTCCGCTGACCGGCACCGGGGTGGTGGTTCTGGTGATCACCGATCTCGGCGTCTTCTCGATCGACAAGAAGGGCGGCACCGGCATAACCCTGATCGAGCTCGCCGACGGTGTGACGGTGGACGAGATCAAGGCCAAGACCCAGGCCGAATTCAAGGTCGCCCTGAATGGCGGCTAGTCGAATGCCGCTTAATCACAATGCATCATTTACTTGCGAGAGCGGGATATGCTTATGGGAAATGCCACCATCGCACTCACAGTCGACGCTGAGTCCGTAGAACTGCCGGTAAAAGAAGGCACGATCGGCCCGTGCGTCATCGACATTTCCAAGCTCTACGGCCAGACCGGGATGTTCACCTACGATCCCGGCTTTACCTCGACGGCCGCCACCGAGTCGAAGATCACCTATATCGACGGCGACGCCGGCATTCTGCTGTATCGCGGCTATCCAATCGACCAGCTCGCCGAGCACGGCGACTTCCTCGAGACCTGCTACCTGCTGCTTTACGGCGAGTTGCCGACCGCCGCCCAGAAGGCCGATTTCGATTATCGCGTCACGCGCCACACCATGGTGCACGACCAGATGAACCGCTTCTTCCAGGGCTTCCGCCGCGATGCGCACCCGATGGCGATCATGGTGGCCTGCGTCGGCGCGCTCTCGGCCTTCTATCACGATTCCACCGACATCTCCGATCCGCAGCAGCGCATGATCGCCTCCATGCGCATGATCGCCAAGATGCCGACGCTCGCCGCCATGGCCTACAAGTACTCCATCGGCCAGCCCTTTGTGTATCCGCAAAACGATTTGGACTACTCGTCCAACTTCCTGCGCATGTGCTTTGCGGTTCCGGCCGAGGAGTACAAGGTCAACCCGGTGCTCGCGCGCGCCCTAGACCGGATCTTCATCCTGCACGCCGATCACGAGCAGAATGCCTCCACCTCCACGGTGCGTCTGGCCGGTTCGTCCGGGGCGAACCCCTTCGCCTGCATCGCGGCCGGCATTGCCTGCCTGTGGGGACCGGCCCATGGCGGCGCGAACGAAGCCGCTCTGAAGATGCTGGAAGAGATCGGCACGCCGGATCGGATTCCCGAGTACATCGCCAAGGCGAAGGACAAGAACGATCCGTTCCGCCTCATGGGCTTCGGCCATAGGGTCTACAAGAACTACGACCCGCGCGCCCGCATCATGCAAAAGACCACGCATGAGGTGCTCAACGAACTCGGCATCAAGGACGATCCGCTCCTCGATGTAGCTGTGGAACTTGAGCAGATCGCGCTGAAGGACGATTACTTCGTCGAGAAGAAGCTGTACCCGAACATCGACTTCTACTCGGGCATCACGCTCAAGGCGATGGGCTTCCCGACCTTCATGTTTACGGTGCTGTTCGCGCTGGCCCGCACGGTCGGCTGGATTGCCCAGTGGAGCGAGATGATCGAGGATCCGTCCCAGCGCATCGGCCGCCCGCGCCAGCTCTATACCGGCGAGCAACAGCGCCCTTACACAGTGGAGAACCGCCGTGGATGACCAAGCCCTTACTCCTCAGCAGGACACTCAAGCGATGACGCAGTGGGTCTATACCTTCGGGGACGGTAAGGCCGAGGGCCAGGCAGGGATGAAGAACCTGCTCGGCGGCAAGGGGGCCAACCTGGCCGAGATGTCCAATCTGGGCCTGCCGGTGCCTCCGGGCTTCACCATCACCACGGAAGTCTGCACCTATTACTACGATCACAGTCGCTCCTATCCCGAGGAGCTGAAGACCCAGGTCGAGAACGCCCTCGACTATATCGGCCGCCTCACGGGCCGCACCTTCGGCGATGCCGAGAACCCGCTGCTCGTCTCCGTCCGCTCCGGCGCCCGGGCCTCCATGCCCGGCATGATGGACACGGTGCTCAATCTTGGCCTCAACGACGTGACCGTCGAAGCGCTGGCCAAGGGCGCAGGCGACGAGCGCTTCGCCTATGACTCATACCGCCGCTTCATCACCATGTATTCCAACGTGGTGCTCGACATCGAGCACCACCACTTCGAGGAGATCCTCGACGAGTACAAGGACCGCAAGGGCTACAGCCTCGACACCGACATGACCGCCGCGGACTGGAAGGCCATCCTTCCGCGCTACAAGGCACTGGTCGAGAAGGAACTCGGCAAGCCGTTCCCGCAGGAGCCGCAGGAGCAGCTATGGGGCGCCATTGGCGCCGTGTTCGGTTCCTGGATGAACAACCGCGCCATCAAGTATCGCGAGCTGCACGCGATCCCGGCGAGCTGGGGTACGGCGGTGAACGTGCAGGCGATGGTCTTCGGCAACATGGGCGAGACCTCCGCCACGGGCGTGGCCTTCACCCGCAATCCCTCCACCGGCGAAAGCGAGCTCTACGGCGAGTTCCTCATCAACGCGCAGGGTGAGGACGTGGTGGCGGGCATCCGCACCCCGCAGGACATCACCGAGAAGGCGCGCGTCGCCTCGGGCTCCGACAAGCCCTCGATGGAAGGCGCGATGCCCGAGGCTTACGGCGAGCTCGTGCGCATCTACGGCATTCTCGAGAAGCACTATCGTGACATGCAGGACATGGAATTCACGGTGGAGACGGGCAAGCTCTGGATGCTCCAGACCCGCAACGGCAAGCGCACGGCGAAAGCCGCCTTGCGCATTGCGGTAGAGCTCGCATCTGAGGGCCTGATCACGCAGGAAGAGGCGGTCACCCGCGTCGAGCCGGCGGCCCTCGATCAGTTGCTGCACCCCACCATCGATCCCAAGGCGGAGCGCAAGATCCTGGCGACCGGATTGCCGGCTTCACCCGGCGCGGCTTCGGGCGAAATCGTATTCAACTCGGATGACGCGGAAGCCGCCAAGAAGGCCGGCCACAAGGTCATCCTCGTGCGCGTCGAGACCTCGCCGGAGGATATCCACGGCATGCATGCAGCGGAGGGCATCCTCACCACTCGCGGCGGCATGACCTCGCATGCGGCGGTGGTGGCGCGCGGCATGGGCAAGCCCTGCGTCTCCGGTGCCGGCCAGATCCGCGTCGACTATGCCACGCAGACGCTGACGGTGGCGGGACAGACGCTCAAGAAAGGCGAGATCCTCACCATTGACGGCTCCAACGGCCAAGTGCTGCTGGGCCAGGTGGAGATGCTGCAGCCGGAACTGTCGGGCGAGTTCGCCACCCTCATGGGCTGGGCCGACAAGGTGCGGCACATGAAGGTGCGCGCCAATGCGGAGACGCCGCTCGATGCCAAGACCGCGCGCAATTTCGGCGCGGAGGGCATCGGGTTGTGCCGCACGGAGCACATGTTCTTCGAGGGCGATCGCATCGTCGCCGTGCGCGAGATGATTCTCTCCGACGACGAGGCAGGCCGTCGCGCCGCGCTCTCCAAACTGCTGCCGATGCAGCGCGCGGACTTCGTCGAACTCTTCACCATCATGAGCGGCCTGCCCGTCACGATCCGCCTGCTCGATCCGCCGCTGCACGAATTCCTGCCGCATTCGGAAGAGGAGATGCAGGAAGTGGCGAAGGCGATGAACGCCTCCGTCGACAAGCTCAGGCATCGCGCCCGCGAGCTGCACGAGTTCAATCCGATGCTCGGCTTCCGCGGCTGCCGCCTCGCGGTTGCTTATCCAGAGATCGCCGAGATGCAGGCGCGCGCCATCTTCGAGGCGGCGGTGGAAGCGGGCAAGAAGACGGGCATGCCCGTCGTGCCGGAGGTCATGGTGCCGCTCGTCATGACTAAGGCGGAGCTCGACCTCGTGAAGGCACGCATCGTCGCCATGGCGGAAGCGGTGGCGAAGGAAAGCGGTGTCGCCGTCGAGTATCAGGTCGGCACGATGATCGAATTGCCGCGCGCGGCGCTGCGTGCTGGCGAGATCGCCGAGTCAGCGGAGTTCTTCTCGTTCGGCACCAACGACCTGACGCAGACGGCGCTCGGCATCTCGCGCGACGATGCGGCGTCGTTCCTGGGCACGTACACGAGCAAGGGTATTCTCCCTGCCGATCCATTCGTCACCATCGATCAGGAAGGTGTGGGCGAGCTCATTAAGCTTGCGGCTGAGCGCGGAAAGAAAACGCGCAGCGGCATCAAACTCGGGATCTGCGGCGAGCATGGCGGCGATCCGGCGTCGATCCATTTCTGCCAGGAGATAGGCCTCGATTACGTGTCCTGCTCGCCCTACCGCGTGCCGATCGCCCGTCTGGCCGCCGCGCAGGCGGCGCTCGGTAACAAGGCATCAAGCCAGGCGTGAAGGATTGGAAGAACAGGTGACGGTTAAAAGCTCGCGGTGCGTTCATCCGAAACGAATGCAGTCGACCGTCTCCTTACAAGGAATCAAAGGAGATCTGGAGCAATGACTCTGCAGGAAAAATTATTGAATTTGCATCTTTTGAATTTTTGCTACCTGCTACGGAAGTAAATCGAGCGACTATGCATATGGTCGTGGCCACCCGCGCATAGGTCTCATTTTCTTCTCCTAGCAAGAAGGCCCTATTTGGGACATATCGAAAGGTACTGTCTGATAAATTTCGTTCAGCCAATTGGCGAACAAAAGGTGAGCGTGACTCCGCCACCGGTTTTTTGGCTTACTACCGGGATTATCCATTGGAAAATAATTATAAGGTACTGCGGCGGAAATCCCATTATCCAAATCCCGAAAATACTCATCAGACAATGATTCCGAGTCATATTCAAAATGATTGAACATATGCAAAGATCTGTGAGCGGGATCGTCCAGCAAGCATATTCCTGTGTCTGGAGAGTCGATTAATGTGCTGATTCCACTTGATAGTGGTATCGAGTCTCTGCGAACTTCTGTCCAACGGGATACTGGAATCAATAAGTCATCTGAAAAGCCACGCAGAAAAGGTGATGCAGGCTTTAAATTCCGATGCTGGTACACACCAAAGGCCTTATGAGGCAGAACATATTTGGGGACGCCGTAATAGTAATACAAAGCGGCCTGAGCCGCCCAGCAAATATTTATGCAAGAATGGACGTGAGTTTGCGTCCATTCAAAAATTTTGCAAAGCTCATCCCAGTATGTAACAGCTTCGAATTGCATCCTTTCGACTGGTGCGCCAGTGATGATGAATCCATCGAATTTCTCGCCGCAAATGGCCTTCCATGATCGATAAAATGAGATCATGTGATCCTGGGCGGTGTTCCGCGACGTATGGTTTGTGATCTTTATTAGGGATAATTCCACTTGCAAGGGTGTCGCCCCTAGTAGCCGTGCAATTTGGGTTTCAGTTTGGATCTTGTTGGGCATAAGATTGAGCAGTCCAATCCTCAGCGGCCGGATGTCCTGGCGTAATGCATCTACTTCCCGCATAACCATGACGCCTTCGGATCGGAGTGTGGCGAAGGCGGGAAGATCATCAGGAATTTTGATCGGCATCACACGTATCTTCTGCTGCTTCAAAGCATCAAGCAGAGCTGATAGTACGGCAGGACCCATTCAGCCAAATCCTCCAAGAAGGAGTGTCACCTAGCTCGGGAAGCAGGTTGGCGGTGAGCATCCGCTCAACTCCTGATGTGCAGATATCTCTATACGCATCGATGGTCGTTTGCAACGATGCTGGATCACAGAAGCCATGATAGAAGTTAGGACCTCAGTTCTCGCTGCGTCCAATTCTCCGCTTTCGGATTATGTGAACATCTCAATGCTGCTTACGACTCCTCGTGTGCTGCCTATCAGTATGTAGCAAGGTCTAGAGCGCCGGATTGGAAATCAGACTCCTGGGCTTCTGTGCGAGACCGAGCTGTGATTCACTGCTTGGAACCGGAGGTGGATCATGGGTCATTGCTATTCCCTGGATCTACGGGTGCGCGTCGCCGACTTTGTCGAGGCAGGTCATTCCTGCCGGGCGGCAGCCCAGCACTTTGACGTCAGCGAGAGTTTCGCCATCAAGCTGGTGCGGCGAACGCGGGACACCGGCTCGCCGGCGCCGGCCCGGCAAGGCCGCCCGCCGGGACGCGGCAAGCTGGTGCCCTATGAGGCCTTCCTGATCCAGACCGTCGAGGCCAAGCCGGCCATCACCATGCCCGAGCTCGCCGCAAGGCTGCTCAAGCAGCACGGGATCGTCGCAGCCCCCGCGATGCTCTCGCGCTTCCTGTGCCACCGCGGCTTCAGCTATAAAAAAAGCCCTGATGGCGGCGGAGTGCGCACGCGCCGACGTGCGGGATGAGCGCGCGTCTGGACTAGTCAGCGTCAGGTCCGCATGCGCCAAGAGCCGCACCGGCTGGTGTTTCTCGACGAGACTTACGTCAACACCAAGATGACCCGCCTGCGCGGGAGCTCGCGCAAAGGCCAGCGGCTGCGCATGAAAGCTCCCTTTGGACACTGGAAAACCCATACCTTTGTGGCCGGGCTGCGGTGCAACGAGTTGAGCGCCCCGTAGGTGATTGATGGTCCGATCACCCGGTTGTCGTTCGAGGCTTACATCGAGACACAGCTCGCGCCGACGCTGCGCAAGGGCGATGTAGTGATCCTCGACAACCTGGCGGTCCACAAGAGCGAAAGGGCCGCCCAGTGTCTGAAACAGCGAGGGGCCTGGTTCCTGTTCCTGCCTGCTTATTCGCCCGATCTTAATCCAATTGAACAGGCCTTCGCCAAGATCAAAGCCCACCTGCGCAAGGCCGAGGCCCGAACGTTCGACGCGCTCTGGCGAGCGCTCGGTGACATCTGCGATTTGTTTGAGCCACATGAGTGTTGGAACTTCCTCAGGGCCACCGGATATGCGTCTGTTTAACCGTCTGGTGCTCTAGCAAATTTGGGGGTCTGAGCCATACACTGCGTACTTAGAGGCTGGTGAGCAATTTTATTGCGCGGCTCAAGCGCTTGATTCAGAATAGGTTTGTGCTGGATCGCGGATGCGGATGAGGGCTGTTTCACGATTAAGGAGCCCCGCCATGGCTGTCTATTCTTACGCCAGCGATCTCAATGATGCCGAATGGGCGCTGCTCGAGCCACTGGTGCCCCGCAGCCATCCAGCCGGGAGGCGACAGAGTTATCCCTCCGCCGCATCGTTGATGCAATCTTCTACCTGCTGCGTACCGGAGCCCAGTGGCGGATGCTGCCGCACGAGTACCCGCCGCGCTGTGCTGTCTTCTACCCCTATGCGCAGTGGCGCGAGGATGGCACGTGGGAGCACGTGACCCAGGCTCTGCGCGAGAGTTATCGCTGTAAGATCGGCCGGGCGCCTCAGCCGACAGCCGCGATCATTGACAGCCAATCGGTCAAGACCACCGAGATGGGCGGACCGCGTGGATACGACGGTGGCAAAAAGATCAACGGCCGCAAGCGCCATCTGCTCGTCGACACGCAAGGCAATCTGTTGAAGAACAGCGTGCATCCGGCTGACATCCATGATCGCGCCGGAGCCGAGATTTTGTTATCAGGCGTGCGGCATCTGTTTCCCACTGGTGAGCTGATGTGGGCGGACGCCGCTTATCGTGACTTGAAGGACTCGCCCCAGGAGGCTCTGGGCTGGAGATTCTCGATCAACCCAGCATTGGTGGACCGGATACACGGTGTGGATGCGCGTTAGATCAGAACCGCCGAGCCGCCCAAGTGGCTTCCAAGTGCTTGCGCGCCGACGGGTCGTCAAGCGGACGATCGTCTGGCTCGCCACCAGCCGGCGGCTCGCTAAGGACTACGAACGTCTGATCGAGGCCGGCGAGATGCGACTCTATCTCGCCATGAGCCGCATCCTGCGGCGGCGTCACACCCGCAAACAGGAAAGATAACTGCTCACCAGCCACGTATGGCGATTCACATCGCCTGCGCAACTCTTACCGTCGATCGTAGTAACCTGAGGCTAATTCAGTGCAGGTGAGCGCCTTCCATCGTTCCCTCTTTCCCACGCTTGTGCCACCTCATGCCGCATGCCTCGAACCATCAGCCTCAGGCGGCGGAAGCCGCACTACTTGCCGGGTTTGCGGCCCAAATGTGAGAGTGACATACGATCCACTAAGCCAAGACGTTCCAGCAAGAACTTTTTTCCCGGCACCATATGGATCGCTTCCGCGCTCTGCCGCAGGTCTCTATAGAGGGCGATACCTCGTATCTCGATAACAGATGATTGGAATCTTGAAATAGCGTTTGACGACGGCATTCGGCGGAGGTGACCTTCCCGTTTCATCTTCAACGACCGCCTGCTGTCAAACAGTTTCCCAAGAGTTTGACATCAGCCAGGGCTAAATCAGGGAGTTATCCTAATGGTTACAACGAAGGTAATTTCAGGCTGGACGAATACTGCACGCAACTAAGTAAAGCGCATTCCGAGATGCAGGAGCGTGGCAGTGGTACTCTCATCGTCAGCGAACCGTCAAACAAGGGCTGGCGGATTGGCTATGAAGGTTCGTCCTTGTACGTCCATAAGGTGGTGATTTTCCCTCGGAGGATGACTCTATCGGGACACGGAAGGCAACCTCGTCTACCGCAAGACCGCCCGCAACTTCAACCCGATGATGGCAACCGCCTCGCGATTGACCATCGCCGAGGTCGAGCATCTGGTGCCGGCCGGCGAGATCGACCCGGATGGCATCCATACCCCGGGCATCTTTGTGAAGCGCATGGTGCATGTGCCGAACCCGGTCAAACACATCGAGCAACGCACGACCCGCAAGCGTGAGGAGACAGTCTGATGGCCTGGACCCGTGACCAGATGGCCGCCCGCGCGGCCAAGGAGCTGCGCGACGGCTTCTATGTCAATCTCGGCATCGGCATTCCGACGCTGGTGTCGAACTTCATCCCGAAGGGCATGCGCGTGCAGCTGCAGTCGGAGAACGGCATGCTCGGCATGGGCCCGTTCCCCTTCGAGGGCGAGGAGGATGCGGACCTGATCAATGCCGGCAAGCAGACGATCACCGAGCTGCCGACGACGAGCTATTTCTCCTCGTCGGATTCCTTCGGCATGATCCGGGGCGGGCATATCGACCTGTCGATCTTAGGCGCCATGCAGGTGGCGAGTAACGGCGATCTCGCCAACTGGATGATCCCCGGCAAGATGGTGAAGGGCATGGGCGGCGCCATGGACCTGGTGGCGGGCGTCAAGCGCGTCGTCGTGGTCATGGAGCATGTGGCGAAAGCCAAGGACGGCTCGGAGGATCCGAAGCTCCCGACGGCGTGCAACCTGCCGCTCACCGGCACCGGCGTGGTCGATCTGGCGATCACCGATCTGGGGGTGTTTGCCATCGACAAGAAGGGCGGCTCGGGCATGAGCGTGATCGAGCTCGCCGACGGCGTCACCCTCGATGAGATCAAGGCCAAGACACAGGCCGAGTTCAAGGTCGCCCTGAACGGCAGCCACTCTAGCGCGGCCTGATTGAGGTTACGATGGCTTCGCGCAGACTGCCCGAATTATGCGGCTCCGACACGACGCTGCTTGACCTCGATCAGCTCGGAGAAGACATCCTTGTCACTTACGCGCAGCTAGCCGCTATGCCGGATAAGGCCAACGGTGTGAAGTCGGCAACGGTAGCAGGGTTTGGACTTGTAGAGGTGCGCTTGACAGAGTTGACCCAGCTGGAAGACACGGCACCTCATACCCCGCCGTTTTGGCCGGAGGTTTACTCCCATGCCATTGGTACAGCCCTCGGTAGTTGCGTCTGCTTCGACTTCGATGAGTCTGAACTGACCACCGCCGTCAGCCTCATTTACGAAGCCAGAAGAAAAGCCGCGTGATAGGACTGCCTGATGCGAATCACCATCCTGCTAAACGGTGCTGCGTCATCCTACAAGAGGGGCTTGCTTGGTGCATGAGTTCGTCAGTTTGCCTGCTTCCGTGCCACTCGGACGCACCGGAGCACCTTGGGTATCAGGATGACTATTCCCGTCAAAACGGTTGGCGTTGTCGGCGCCGGACAGATGGGCAGCGGGATTGCCCATGTCTGCTCGCTCGCGGGGTTCAATGTCCGGCTCAACGATCTCTCGGAAGATCGGATCAATGCCGGGCTTGCCACGATCAACGGCAACATGGCGCGCCAGGTCTCCAAGGGCGCGATCTCCGATGCCGACCGGCAGACGGCGCTCGAGCGGATCAAGCCGGCTCGCACCTATGACGATCTGTCCACCTGCGATCTCGTCATCGAGGCTGCGACCGAAAACGAGGAAGTGAAGCGCAAGATCTTCACCAATCTCAGCCCGTCGCTACGCCCCGATGCGATGCTCGCCACCAACACATCGTCGATCTCGATCACGCGTCTCGCCGCCGCCACGGATCGCCCTGAGAAGTTCATCGGCATTCACTTCATGAACCCGGTGCCGGTGATGCAACTCGTCGAGCTGATCCGGGGCATCGCCACCGAGGACCCGACTTACGAATCCGCCAAGGAATTCATCGGCAAGCTCGGCAAGACCTCGACCGTGTCCGAGGATTTCCCGGCCTTCATCGTCAACCGCATCCTGCTGCCGATGATCAACGAGGCGATCTACACCCTCTACGAGGGCGTGGGCTCCGTCGAAGCCATCGACACAGCCATGCGGCTCGGCGTCAATCATCCCATGGGTCCGCTCCAGCTTGCGGATTTCATCGGCCTCGATACCTGCCTGTCGATCATGCAAGGCATTCACGAGGGCTTGGCCGATTCCAAGTACCGCCCCTGCCCGCTCCTCGTGAAATACGTGGAAGCCGGCTGGCTCGGCCGGAAGACGAAGCGCGGCTTCTACGATTATCGCGGCGAGAAGCCCGTGCCGACCCGCTAGGGCGAGGGTAAGACGAGGTGACCCTGTTGATTGAATTCGAGTAGCGCGATGAAACTTGGAACTCCGAAGGAGACATTCAAATGCGAGGCGCGCGTGACGATGACGCCGGAATCCGCACCGCAACTGCAAAAGATTGGGCACAAGTGCTTTGTCGAATCTGGCGCTAGTCTTGCGGCTGGTTTTTCCAATGCCGCCTATGAAGCAGCGGGCGTGACACTCATCAATGACACGGCCAAGCTGTTCGAGGAGGTCGACATCGTCACTAAAGTGCGCCCGCCCACGACTGCCGAGGCAACAAGCCTCAAAGCCGACCAGACACTGATCTCGTTCTTCTGGCCAGCTCAGAACTCGGAGCTTCTCGATCAGGCGAGGGCCCAGGGCGCCACCGTCATTGCCATGGACATGGTGCCGCGCATCTCCCGCGCCCAGAAAATGGATGCGCTCTCCTCCATGGCCAACATCGCCGGCTACCGAGCGGTGATCGAGGCCGGCAACGCCTTCGGCCGCTTCTTCACCGGCCAGGTCACCGCCGCCGGCAAGGTACCGCCCGCCAAGGTGCTGGTCGTCGGGGCCGGCGTCGCTGGTCTGGCGGCGATCGGCACGGCGACCTCGCTCGGTGCCATCACCTATGCCTTCGATGTCCGGCCTGAGGTCGCCGAGCAGATCGAGTCCATGGGCGCGCAGTTCGTCTTCCTCGAGTTTGAGCAGACACAGGACGGCGCTGCCACCGGCGGCTATGCCGCGCCCTCCAGCCCCGAGTTCCGCGACAAGCAGCTCTCCAAGTGCCGCGAGCTCGCGCCCGAGATCGACATCGTCATCACCACCGCCCTGATCCCTGGCCGACCGGCCCCGAAGCTGTGGACGGCCGACATGGTCGCGGCGATGAAGCCGGGCTCTGTCATCGTCGATCTGGCGGCCGAGCGCGGCGGCAACTGCGACCTGACCGTGCCGGACGCGACGGTCGTGACGGAGAACGGCGTCACCATCATCGGCACCACCGACTTCCCGAGCCGCATGGCCGCCCAGGCCTCGACGCTGTACGCCAACAACATCCGCCACATGCTGACCGACCTGACGCCGAACAAGGACGGCATCATCCACCACAACATGGACGACGACGTGATCCGCGGCGCCACAGTCACGCACCAGGGCGCGATCACCTATCCGCCGCCGCCGCCCAAGGTGCCGGCGATCGCGGCCGCCAAACCGAAGGACAAGCCGAGGGAGCTGACGCCGGAGGAGAAGCGGGCCCAGGAGCGGGCTGCGTTCACGGCACAGACCCGCACCCAGGTCGGGCTCCTAGTGGCCGGGGGCCTGCTGATCGCCCTGGTGGGCGCCTATGCGCCGGCGAGCTTCATGGCCCACTTCATCGTCTTTGCGCTCGCCTGCTTCGTCGGCTTCCAGGTGATCTGGAGCGTGAGCCACTCGCTGCACACGCCGCTGATGGCGGTGACCAACGCGATCTCGGGCATCGTGGTGCTCGGCGCCCTGCTGCAGGTCGGCTCCAGCCACTGGCTGGTGGTCAGCCTGGCCGCGCTCTCCTGCCTGATCGCCACCATCAACATCGTCGGCGGCTTCCTGGTCACCCGCTGGATGCTGGCCATGTTCCAGAAGTCGTGAGGATCGTCCGATGAGCTTTGGACTTGTCTCCGCCGCCTACGTGGCGGCCGCCATCCTGTTCATCCTAGCGCTGGGCGGACTCTCAGGCCAGGAGAGCGCCAAGCGCGCCGTCTGGTACGGCATCGCCGGCATGGCGCTCGCCGTGGGGGCGACGGTATTTGGACCCGGCGTCGGCAACTATGCGGTGATTGCCGCCATGCTGGTGATCGGCTCCGCCATCGGCTGGTACGTGGCCAAGAAGGTTGAGATGACCGAGATGCCGCAGCTGGTGGCGGCGTTGCACTCCTTCGTCGGTCTCGCCGCCGTGTTCATCGGCTTCAACGCCGATCTCGAGCTCACCCGGGTGCTCGCTCTCGACGAGGCCTCACGCCAAGCCCTGACCGGTTTTGCCGGGGTGCTGGCGCATAAGAGCGGCGTGGAGATCTCCATCCTGCGGGTGGAAGTGTTCCTCGGGGTGTTCATCGGCGCCGTGACGTTCACCGGCTCGGTGATGGCCAACGCGGGCGAGCAGATCGCTATCGATTCCAACGGGGTGGCAACCGCTCTGGCGGAGGCCGACAGCATCGTGATCGTGCCGGGCTACGGCATGGCCGTGGCGCAGGCGCAGCAATCGGTCTCGGAGATGACGCAGCGCCTGCGTGCCAAGGGCAAGCGGGTGCGCTTTGCCATTCATCCCGTAGCCGGCTGCCTGCCGGGCCACACGAACGTGCTCCTGGCGGACGCCAAGGTGCCGTACGACATCGTGAACCCGGCGACGCAGAAGGATCCGAACAGCCCCATCGCTGGCATGCTGGTGCAGGACGTGTGGAAGGCAAAGCAGTTGTTCGTCTCAAAGCACGTGCAGGGGGCCGGCTACTCTGGCATTGAGAACCCGCTGTTCTATGGCGACGCTAAAGCCAGTATCGATCAGCTCGTGCAGGCCATTTAACGCTCTTGTGCCGGAAGCCGACCTTTCCCGCGCATGCTCCAGAGTTTAGAAACGGAAAACAACCATGAAAATTCGCAGCATCCTTGTCGCCAACCGTTCAGAGATTGCTATTCGGGTCTTCCGGGCAGCCACGGAACTCGGGATCCGCACCGTTGCGGTTTTTGCCGAGGAAGACAAGCTGTCTCTCCACCGGTTTAAGGCTGATGAGGCTTATCAAATCGGACGCGGCAAGGGACCTCTCGAAGCTTACCTATCGATCGATGAAATCCTGCGGGTCGCGAAGCAGGCGAATGTCGATGCCATTCACCCAGGCTATGGTTTCCTCTCAGAAAGCCCGGAATTTGCCGAAGCTTGCTCGGCTGCTGGGATCATTTTCATCGGGCCCAACCCTGGGACCATGCGCATCCTCGGTAACAAGGTTGATGCTCGCAATCTGGCCGAGCGTGTCGAGGTCCCCGTCATGCCAGCGACACCTCCGCTTTCGGACGATCCAGACGAGATTCGCCGTGTGGCGCGCGAGATTGGCTATCCAACGATGCTCAAGGCTTCTTGGGGCGGGGGCGGGCGTGGCATGCGCCCGATCGAGGCGGAAGCCAAACTCCTCGATGCAGTGATGAGCGCCAAGCGAGAGGCAAAGGCTGCCTTCGGCAAAGACGAAGTTTATCTCGAGAGGCTTGTGCGTCGGGCCCGCCATGTTGAGGTGCAGGTTCTCGGCGACAAGCACGGTCATCACGTTCATCTGTTCGAGCGGGACTGTTCGATTCAGCGTCGCAACCAGAAGGTCATCGAACGCGCTCCGGCTCCGTACCTCGACCCGGCACCCCGAAATGCTCTTTGCGAGGCCGCCTTGAGGATCGCACGGGCGGCAGACTATGTAGGAGCGGGTACGGTCGAGTTCCTGATGGACGCAGACTCCGGCAGCTTCTACTTCATTGAGGTCAACCCTCGGATCCAAGTTGAACATACCGTCACCGAGCAGGTCACAGGCCTCGACATCGTCAAGGCGCAGATCAGGATTGCCGAAGGAGGAAGGCTGGGTCATTTGGATGAAACCGGAATACCCGATCAGCAAGACATCCGCCTCAACGGCCATGCTCTGCAATGCAGGGTCACTACGGAGAACCCCGAGAATAACTTCATCCCTGATTACGGTCGCATCAGTGCCTACCGCGGCGCCTTCGGTTTTGGCATCCGGGTCGACAACGGTACGGCGTATTCAGGAGCGGTTGTCACTCGTTACTACGATTCACTCCTCGAAAAGGTCACTGCCTGGGCCGCATCACCCGATGAAGCCATAGAGCGCATGATCCGAGCCTTGCGCGAGTATCGGATCCGCGGCGTTGCCACGAACCTTTCGTTCCTGGAGAGCGTGCTGGCCCATCCGAAATTCCGCTCGAACGAATACACGACGAAATTTATCGACGATACACCAGAGCTTTTAAGACGTCAGGAGCGCCGTGACCGTGCCAGCAAACTTCTCACGTATATCGCGGATGTGACTGTAAATGGGCACCCGGAAGTGCGAGGGCGTTCTAAGCCTCCAGCCCATGCCCGCGAGCCGGTTGTCCCGACATTCCCAGGCACCCCCCCGGCTGGAACAAAGCAGGTGCTTGCGGAGAAGGGGCCTGAAGGCTTTGCCCGGTGGCTGCGGGATCAAAACCGCGTTCTTGTCACTGATACCACGATGCGCGACGCCCATCAGTCGCTGCTCGCCACGCGGGTGCGCACCTACGATCTGACGCAGATCGCAGGTGCATACGCCGGTGGACTGCCGCAGCTGCTATCCCTTGAATGCTGGGGTGGGGCTACGTTTGACGTATCCATGCGCTTCCTGTCAGAGGACCCTTGGGAACGCCTGTCATTAATCTCCGAAGGCGCGCCAAACCTTTTAACCCAGATGCTCCTGCGGGGGGCAAACGGCGTCGGATACACCAACTATCCCGACAATGTAGTCCGTTACTTCATACGCCAGGCAGCCCATGCGGGCATGGATCTCTTCCGTATCTTCGACTGTCTCAATTGGGTCGAGAACATGCGGGTTGCCATCGATGCGGTAGCGGAGCAGGGTAAGCTGGCGGAAGGAGCGATCTGTTACACAGGTGACATTGTTGATCCCAACCGAGCCAAATACTCGCTCCAGTACTACGTTAATCTTGCCAAGGAACTGGAGCGAGCTGGATGCCACATCCTTGGGATCAAGGATATGGCTGGCTTGCTCAAACCTGCTGCAGCACGTCTTCTCGTGAAAGTTTTGCGGGAAGAGGTGAGACTCCCAATCCATCTTCACACACACGATACCTCGGGCACTGCCGCCGCGTCCGTGATGGCCGCCATCGAAGCAGGAGTCGATGCCGTTGACGCTGCAATGGACGCATTGTCTGGCACGACCTCACAGCCTTGCCTTGGTTCAATCGTGGAGGCACTGCGGTTCACGGACCGCGACACGGGACTTAATCCAGAGATAATCCGGCAGATCAGCTTCTATTGGGAAGCTGTGCGTCAGAAATATGGTGCCTTTGAGAGCGATCTTAAATCCGGAGCCTCGGAGGTCTATCTGCACGAGATGCCGGGCGGGCAGTTCACGAACCTAAAAGAGCAGGCACGGGCGCTGGGTCTCGATACGCGCTGGCATGAGGTCGCGAAAGCCTATCGGGCCGCTAATGATCTATTTGGAGACATTATCAAGGTCACACCATCATCGAAGGTTGTCGGCGACATGGCTCTGATGATGGTGGCACAGGGATTGTCTCCGGAGGATGTTCTCGATCCAGCCCGGGACATCGCCTTTCCGGCTTCGGTTGTTGAGATGCTGCGCGGCGACCTCGGACAGCCGCCAAGCGGCTGGCCGAAAACCCTGCAGAAGAAGGTGCTGAAGGGCGAGGAACCGATTTCAGTGCGACCAGGCTCGCTCCTTGGCCAAGCCGACCTCAATCAGATACGGGTTGAGGCCGAGGCGCAGATCGGGCAGGATCTCAGTGATGAAGAGTTCGCCTCATATCTGATGTATCCCAAGGTGTTTACCGAATTCTGTCGCACAGCCCGCAAGTATGGTCCCGTGTCACGCCTGCCGACAGGCATGTTCTTCTATGGGATGGCGGCTGGAGATGAGATCTCGGTTACCGTTGAGACTGGCAAGACGCTCGTGATCCGACTCGCGGCTGTCGGAGAGACCGACGAGGACGGCGAGGTCGGTGTCTTCTTCGAGCTCAATGGACAGCCTCGGATCGTGAAGGTTCCGAACCGAGCCGCAATGGCAAAGTTACCGCGCAGACGCAAAGCGGACGAGGAAAACGAGGCCCACGTGGCAGCTCCAATGCCAGGTTCAATCACGATGGTGGCCGTGCGCCCTGGACAGAAAGTCGAGGCAGGCGATGTGCTACTCACGATCGAAGCCATGAAAATGGAGACTGTACTTCATGCAGCGAGACCTGCAACCGTGAGCGAGATACTCGTTCATCCAACCCAATTAGTCGAGGCGAAGGATCTCCTCATGATTCTTCAGTGACATGGGAGGAGCCCCGATCATGCTACCAAGCTGTTTAGCTTTGTCCATCGACTCTACTCACAGCATCATCTCACGTCCGCGCAAGTGCGTCTCCTCCGCCTGAGACGCTCCGAGAACAGCAAACCATCGTGCGCCATTAAATCTTCGCCCATGCATTAATGGCCACGATCCCGTTGATTTAGCAGTAGGCCCGGGACGGCCGGCAGCTTGTGATAAACACAGCCTGTGATGCCGTTGCGGCCCGTTTAGCTGATCCTCTGATCGACATGATCCTGATCGGGGGCAGTGTGGGTAACGTGCGTCTTGGGTTTGACAACACCTTGCCAGTAAACACGGCAAGATGAACCATCATCTCAAGGCAGCCGTCCGGACGAAGCCATGAGCTCTGGGTTTGCCGACATGCCCTACCTGAGTTACCACCTCGGCGTAGGGATACCCTGCGCAACGCTGTAGGCTTCATTCAGCGGGGCAGCTGCAGGCAAGCCCGAAGGTGGAGCCAGGCGCCCTGAGGCTTACCTGCCCCGGTGGATTTGCGAGTCCCTGGTGCTGAGACCATATGGTTGTTGTGCCGCACGGTTGTAGCGTCTGCGCCAATCCTCTGTCTTTTCGCGCGCATCAGTGACGCGGTTGAGCGGGCCTGCGATCAAATCATCGATGGCGATGAGCACCAATCGGCGCACCGCCTTAACGATGGCGGCGGACGTGCTGTTGCGCTGTCTGCGGCGGCGCTTTAGCGACCGCATCTCGCTGTGTGCGCCACCGACCCAATGCACGACAACCACGATCTCGGACGCGTCATGATGGATATCGGCGACGACCTCGTGGATCAGCGTGCGGACAATGCGTTTCTTCAGGCGCGCATCGGTGGTTGGCGCCGACCAGACCGTTTTGAGGTTCGCGGCCAGAACACCGAGCGCCTCCCGGCGATGGCCGATGGCACGGCCGGCGCGTCATGCGCGGCGATCTTACTCTCCACCCCGGCGACACGGGCAAGCGAGCGGTTCCAGCGCGTCTCAAGCTCGCCGGCGACCAATCGGTTCGCCGGATCGGCGGCGTCGTACTGACGGAAGGCGCGGTCGGCGGCATAGCGCGCCGCTTCGAGATCGCGGCCAAGGGCCTCGCGCACCTGGTCCCTCTGTTGCGTGGCCTGGGCGGCCGCGGCCGTCGCCGCGGCGATAGCGCCAGGTCCGACTACGCCGAGCAGCGCCTCTTCGATGGCGTCATCAACCCGCAGACCGCCAAAGGCGATGCAATGGGGACCCCCATTGTCCATCCAGGCGCGGCTACAGCTGTAGCGCGGAATACCGTGCTGTGCACCCGTGTACCGAAGCGTCAGCTTCCGACCGCATCGCCGGCAGCGGATCAGCCCAGCAAGCAGCGCATCGCCATGCTTGGGCGCGCCGTGATGCCTGCCGGGTGGAACGTTGCCTGAGACCGTCGTGCGGATCGCTTCGAACCTCTCCCAGCTGACATAACCTTCATGGGCCTCAGGGATCAGCGCCAGCCACTGCGACCGTGCCTTCCGACGGATCGTCACGCTCACCCCGTCGACGCCATACCCTGCCGCAGAAGCAGTCTTACCATAGGCATAGGCGCCGCCGTAGACCGGGTTCTCAATGATCCGGTGGATGGAGGCATAGCTGGCCTGATCCTCCCTCGCATT
The DNA here is from genome assembly GCF_055792825.1 of Microvirga sp. GN3. Lineage (NCBI taxonomy): Bacteria > Pseudomonadati > Pseudomonadota > Alphaproteobacteria > Hyphomicrobiales > Methylobacteriaceae > Microvirga > Microvirga sp. GN3. The sequence goes on along the minus strand of NZ_JBVVAK010000016.1, from coordinate 40,880 downwards.
GGTGGACACCTTTGCTAAGCTCCTGAGGGAGCGGGAGGGTGTTCGATGACGAAGCCTGATCGCCTCTCTGGCCTTTGCCTCACGCGGCCGGCCGGAGGGTGATCCCCTGCGACAGGTCCCCTGTCGTTGCCAAACGCCACAAGGCGATGAGCAGCTTCCTGGCCAGAGCGATGATCAGGGTCTTGCGCGTGGCTCCCCGGCCATCCGCGGTTCGGGCCCGGTACCAGCGCGCCAAATCACTGTCGGCTTGGAACCGCAGAAACCGCCAAGCGAGCTGGAGCATGCCGCGACGAACGCGGGCATTGCCCACTTTCGCCAAGCCCTTCTCCCGGCGTTTGGCCCCGCTCTCGTCCGCGCTCCGGTGAGGCCCGCGTAGCGCGCCACAGCCCTGCGGTCGCGCAGGTTACGCGAGAGGATCTCGTTGACGAGCATGTCTGCCGTTTCGACCCCAACCCCGATCACCCGGGCCAGCAGCTGAACCATGGTGTTGTGCCGCTCTGCAGGGACCCTTTCCAGCCGCTCCAGACGGGCTTGTTCGATCTCTTTGATCTGCTCCCGCACGACCTTCAGGCGGGCCAGATCCCGACGCATCTCGGCCAGGGTGTTGGGCGGCAGGGGAACACCCTCGGGGGTGCGCAGCGCCTCAAGCTGCTCGGGCGAGTTCCGCAGCGTCGGCCGGAAGCTGCGGATTCCAAAGCGGGCGAGGATCGCCTTCATGCGGTTCCCGAGCCGGGTGCGTTCATTCACCAGGTTCTCGCGCTCGCGGCTCGGGCGCTTGGCGTCCTCGTCCGCCAGGGAGGGGATCGCCGCCATGCTGCAGTGGTCCGGCTCGCCACGCAGCCAGCCGAGAAAGGCGCGCTTGAGCAAGGCGGTATCGAGCCGATCCGTCTTGGCCCGCCGATGCTCGCGCGAGACAGCGATGCTGGTGGGATGAATGACGTAGGCCTCGATGCCCCGCGTTCGCAGCCAGCGGGCCAGCCAAAAGCCGTCACGGCCAGCCTCAAAGGCGACCGCGATGCGCGTGATCGTACAGCCGACCTGGACGGCCTCGCCCTGCCAGTGGCGCAGAAGGCGCAATAGTCCTTCTTGGTCCGGCTCCAGCTTCTTGAGCGGATGGCGATCGATGCCTGGCACCATGGCGGCCACGAGCCAGCTGGCCTGGCTCATCTCGACGACTGCGATGATCGTGCTGTCCTGCTCGAGTGCGATCCGGCTCCGGCTTAAGTCATTGGGCTGGGGCATGATGGGGCGCTCCTTTGGCTGACTCCACCGACGATGATGCACTGTCCTCGCCGTGTCCCCATAGCTTCTCAATCCGGAGGAGCAGTGCAATGCGTTCGTCAAGCGGGCTATGGAGAATGCGCTACCCGGATCCGTCGACGACCTGCACCGTCTGGTGCGTCTTGAGTTCGCCCGCCTGCAGCGACGACCCAAGATGATCGTCAGCTTCTTTCGACACGCAGGCCTCTCCGTCACAGGACATTCGTGAAGATCATTAGAGCCGAGCGGCGCCGGCGAGGAATCCCTGGTTGACTACGTGAAAGACCATCTCCGGCACGAATGTCGGATCGCTTCGCCCGCCGCGTCATCGCGCGCCGAGCATCGGTCGGAGAGGACCACAAACCTGTCAATGTTGCCAAATGATCGTCTGGAACGCGCACCAAATTCGGAAAACGGGTTGAGGGCGGAGCATTTGCCCTCTATTGGGAGGCACACGGACTTCGCTACGGCCTTCCGAACATCGTCGATCACTGACTCGACCAGGGCCATGTGGTCGTCACCAACGGCTCGCGTACCATTTTGGCTGAACCACAACACAGCATCTCATGTCTTCAGGTCGTCAACATCGTTGTGTCGCCGATCGCCCTGGCTGAGCGGCTGGGGAGGCGGGAACGCGAGGCCCGAAAAGCGCGTCTGGGTAAAGGATTGCTTCGGAAGTGCCGAGCATAAGCGTCGGCACCAAATATGTCGTAAGCCCGAGCCAGCCGTAAGCAAGGTCGCGAATACCCGAATGCTGCCAATTATGCTAGTGTCCACAACAGTCAGAAGGTACCTGTTGGCCACCGCGCAAGACATGTTTCATAGTATGCCGGCTACGCAATGAAGCACAATGGCAACGACCGAACTGGTCGCAAAAGAGAACAGGCACAGCGATGCACCACTGCCAACCGAGATGGCGAGGGTGAAAGCTTGCCGATGTTCTTCTATCGATCGAACGCCGACCGCTTCGACCTCTCAACCGGCCTTGCGGCAGCCAACGGATAAACGATCGCGCGAAACACCCATATTCCTCAGAACCTCGGGAACTGCGCCACGCTAGGGGTCCTAGGCTCGGTTGTGGGCGTGCTCGGCAGCGTGCAGGCGCAGATGGTGTTGGCCCTAATTCTGGGCCTTGATCCATCACCACTTGGGCAGTTGATTTCGGTGGATCTGCAGAAGCTGGAGTTTGGCGGGTTTTCGTTCCTAGATGCGCCGGACGCGACTGGTGTTGCGCCGCCCTTTATCGCGCCATCCGACGTCAACGCTGATGATATTGTCTTCGAACTCAGAAGCCTTGATGAAGTGCCGGTCTCTCCGCTTCCGCAGGCCCGCCGCGCGACCGTTGACACAATCGTGGAGCGGAGCCGGGATGGCTCTGAATCGAGCCGCATCGTGCTCTGCTGCCGCAGCGGTCTATGCGCATGGCGCGCAGCGAACCTGCTGAGGGATCAGGGACATCAGAAGCTGGCGCTCATTGCAATGGGCGATATCAACGAGTTTTGTTCGCAGGGTGGTTGAGCGGCTTCTTTGGCTGAGATCCTTCAGCTCCGGAACGCATCAACGCGGTTGGCCTGCAATGCAATAGTTTGGTCGAGCAACACCAACTTGCACTGCATCTCAACAAACGTCGTTGATCCTCGCTTACTCACATCTAGAATACGTCCAGAGAACCGGAATGGCGCGTCGCATTCGATGGCCTGCCGGAATCGCACATTCCGCAGGGCTACAAGCCAGCTGCTTCGGGCTTCCGTGACGAGATAGGTCTGCCGAACCAAAGAAGGCAGGAGGGCGAGGAGCAGGTGACCCGGAACGATCGTCCGCCCGCCGGGTAATTTTTCAGCGGCGCGAGATGGATCAACATGAATCCATTGCGGATCGTCGGTCAGCGCCGCGAAGACATTGATGGTAGCCTGTCGCACTTGGCCCCATGCGGTCGGACCGAGCGGCTGATGCAGAAACTGACCGAGATCCGATGCCTGTTTGACGCGCAAGGGTTCACCCATGACGACCTCCAGAGGAGCGGAGGAGAAGTGCGCTTCCGAGCCCTCCGGCAGCCGCAATCGCCGCGAGTCCGAAGCTACCAACTCTCAAGCGCGCCATCTCATGCCACAAGCGAACGGCCAGGATTGCGCCTGAAGCGCCAATGGGATGTCCCCTCGCAAGGGCGCCGCCACCACGGTTGACGAGAGCTGGGTTGAGCCCCAGGGCTGCGATCCCAGCCATCGCCTGCACGGCAAAAGCCTCCATAATCTCCACGCACGACAGCTCAGATACCGTCACCTCTTGGCGGTCAAGCAGCCTGCGGACTGCTGTAATAAGCGCAAGGCCTGGACGGACTGGATCACCGCCCACCCTGGCTCCCCCCACCACTTCTAAAACCGTCCGGCCGACGTGCCGAGCGATTGACGAGGAAGCCACAAGAACAATGCCTGCACTGTCGGCCTCGACGGCCACTGTCGCTGCTGTCAGCCCATGCACGGTGTCGCCAGCCAGCACCGGCAGCCGACGACAAAGAGCAGGTGTGAGACGGCGAGCGAAGCCGTCGTGTGTGACCCCTCCAAGCGGCGTGATGTCATCGGATCGCAGTGCGCTCAGGGCTTTGGCGTGGCTCGCCACTGCGAACGCGTCCTGATCACTGCGCCGGATCGCGAGTTCTTCTGCCAAGGCGGCGGCGGCCGGGATCATGTCCGGATCCTGAGCAGGCCATGGCGTGAAGGGAGGGCGGTCATACGGGTGGGGCGCGTCGTCAGGACTTTTGGGGGGTCTGATCCGCATGGGCGCGCGGCTGTAGCTCTCGACACCCCCCGCCACGATGAGATCGGCCTCGCCCGCGCGAATGCGGGTCGCCGCCGCCAGGATCGCGTCCAGGCCGGCGCAGCATTGGGTGTCCAGCGTCAGGGCGGGTATCGTCTCTGGCAAGCCGGCCGCGAGCGCGGCAAGGCGGGCTGGGTTTCCGCCGCCATACAGAGCATTGCCGAGAATGACCTCATCGACCTGTGCGGCCGAGGCGCCGACGTCGTCGAGCACCGCGCGGATGGGCGCTGCGGCCAGTTCGTGCGCCTCAAAGCCGGCCAACGCACCCCCGCGCGGGGTGACGGCGAGGCGCCGGGCGGCAATCAGGAACGCGCCACTCATCGCAGGGCCTTGTAACGGCCCTGACGCCATGCGTGCCGCAAGGCTTCAAGATCCGTCTTGCCCGAGCGCGTGAGCGGCCAGTCGGTGACGACCCCATAGCGCCGGGGCACCTTGAACAGCGGCAAAGCCTGGCGGCCATGAGCGATGAGAGCGGACCGGCTGATGGTCTGATCGCGCAGAGCGAGCATCGCAACGATCCGCTCGCCGCGCTGGGCATCGGGCATGCTGAACACGGCCACGGCGGCAATGCCCGGGTGCTGTGCGAAGACCCGCTCGATCTCCTCCGGGTAGACGTTCTTGCCGGACGAGACGATCATCCGGTTGGCACGGCCGACCAGATGCAGAAAACCGCCGGCATCAAGAAAGCCGATATCGCCCACCGAGACCGCCGCTCCCGCGCGCCAGCAGCCGCCAGACCCGCCATAGGCATAGTTCATAAACACCAGGGGGCTTTCGACGAACACCCGTCCAGGCTGGCTCAGCAGCAGGACACGCCCGCCCTCATCGCGGATGGTGATGGTCACCCCCGGGAAAGCCCGGCCCACCGACGTCACAGGCACAGGTTCGGTGTCCTTCGCCACTGTCACGAAGCTCAGCTCGGATGCTCCATAGAACTCGGCAAAGCGGGCATTGGGCGCCAGGGTTTTGAGGCGCGGCCAGGCCTCGGAGCACCACTTGGCGCCCGAGCTCAGAAGCCAGCGCAGGGACGACAATGGCTCTCGCTGCCCCTCTTCGGCCGCCTCGATCACCAGGGTGAGCTGCGTTGGCACGCCATAGAGCACCGTCACCCTGTGCTGCGTGATGAGGTGCAGCACCTGCGTCGGCTTGAAACGACGGCTCAGAATGACCGTTGCCCCAGCATGCAGGCCATTCATGAAGGCATAGAGGAACAGGGAGTGGGTGAGCGTCCCGGGGGCGAGGACGACATCGGTGGGACCAAGGCCGAACTCGAGCGCATCGCCCTTGAAGCTCTCCAACCAGGAGCGATGCGAGCGGCGGTATCCTTTGGGCTCCCCGGTTGATCCAGACGTAAAGCCGACATAGAAGGCTGTGCTGGAATCCGTCTTTGGGACCGCTCCGGGACCAAGGGGAGCCAGAGACCCGCTGAGCGTTCGGGCCGAGGCGCCGGGATCCACGAGAACAGCTTGATCGCTCATGACACGCGGGTCGGAGGTGAACACGCGGGCAGGGCGCAGACTGGTGAGAACCCTCTGCGTCATCTCAGCCGGCCAATCCGGATCCAGGATCTGGGCCTCGCGATTTGCACGAGCCGCGGCCAGACTCAGCAGTGCCAGCGGCAGACCGTTGGGCAGATGAAGTGCAATCCCGCCCAGAGGCTCCTGGGACAGCGATGCGGCCAGACGGGAGACGACTTCCTCCAGCTGCGCGTAGGTCAGCGCCTCGTCCTCAATGATCAGCGCGAGGCGATCCGGGGCTGTCCGGGCGTGCTCTGCAATGGCCGCCGTCACGTTCATGGCTGCGGGACGGATGCTCTCAGGCGCGTGGACGCCGGCATGGCGGCCACAACTGCGCCCGTTGCGATGGCCTTCAGAAGGTCACCGGGCAGGAAGGTGAGGCTGGCTAGGGCCGCTTTCGCCAGCGGCATCCCGGTCATCAGGGCCAGACCTGCAATCCCGCAGGCATAGATGACACCGATGCCGCCCAGGATGGACGCGGCCGCGGCAGAGACGCCCGCGGGTAGCTTGGGCAGCGCACGGAAGACCAGCCCGGTCACCATCACGCCCGGAACCCAGCCCAGCAGGAACCCGACCGTCGGGCCAAAGAAGACCCCGAGCCCCCCGCGCCCGCCGGCCAGGAGCGGGGCCCCAAGCGCTACAACGGCGATAAAGAGCAGAACGGCTGCGGCCCCGGAGCGTGGGCCGAGCAGAACGCCCGCCAGCATCACGCCGAGGGTCTGGGCGGTCACGGGAACGCCAGCCGCAAAGGGAAGGTCGATCTTGGGCAGAAGCCCGAGGGCGGCGATGATCGCCGCAAACAGCGCAATGCGAACAAACTCGCGGGTGGTCATGGCTTGTCTCCTGAAGCGTGGTGAGCGGATGGACGGGTGTTGAAGCCTCGCGCGTCGAGGGCTTCGGCCACCTGGTCGGCCATCCGAAGGGCCTCGGCGATGAAAGAGGGGATGAGCCTGATCGAGGCACGGCGGCCGGTGCGGGCGCGCCAAGCCTCCTCCCGCTGCTGCCACGCGGACAGCAGAACCGGAACGAAGCGCAGCACCAGGGCGATCGCGAGAGCGGGCACGCGGGGATTGAGCCCGAACCGTCTGAGCGGCGCCAGAACAGGAGCCAGGGCGTCGATCATGCTCTGCATGGTCGTGGTGAAGGTCACGAGGCTTGCGACCAGCACCATCAGGAGGATGCGTGTGGTCGAGGCCGCGGCCGCAGGCCACGTCTCCAACCAGCCCTGCAGCAACGCGATCGCAACGAGAAACGGCAGCAGGGGCTTGAGCAAGGCCAAGCGGCGCAAGGCCTCTCGCCCGAGGCTGGCGTAGATCACCAGCACCAGGACCAGTCCCCCTGCAAGCACCCGCCAATCCGTCACCGGCAGCACGAGAAGGCTCAAGACCGTGACAGCTCCAAGCTTCAGGCCAGCCGGGACACGGTGCAGCCAAGTGGGACAGGCGAGGTATCCCGCAATCATGCGAGTTCCCTCATCCCCCGATGCGCCTCGGCTCTGTAGGCCTCCAGGACGTCCCGAGGAGGTCCATCGGCCCGAACCCGCCCTTGCTCCAGCCACACGATGCGATCGAACGGTGCCAGGAAGTCGAGATCATGGCTGGCCATGACGATCGGCTGATCGAGAGCCTGCAGCTGATCCGCAAAGGCGAGCCGGATCGAGAGATCCAAGCTGGCAAAGGGCTCATCCAGCAAAATGAGACTCGGCTCAAGCGCGAGCACCGAGATCAGGCAGACCAGCTGCTTCTGCCCCTCCGACAGATCGTGCACGACCCGCTCAACCCAATCAGCTCGTCCGAACCGGGCAAGCCACACCAGGGCCTGACGCATGGCGCCCCGACGTGTCTCCCCTCGCTCCTGAAAGCCGAAGGCAATCTCCTCACCGACTGTCGGAAAGATGATTTGGCGGTCAGGATTCTGAAAAAGAAAGCCGACACGGGACGGAATCTGTCGCCGCTGTGTGGTTGTGTTGAGACCTGCTATTGTGACGATACCGCCGGCCGGCAGAGCCAAACCGTGGGCCAGTCGCAGGAGGGAGCTCTTGCCCGAGCCATTGGATCCGATGAGACCAACCCGCTGCTCTTGCAGCGAGAGGGAGAAGCCGTCGAAAACAACGTGCTCCCCGTGAGCGAAGGTCACCTGGTCGAAGATGATGTGAGGGTCGGGGAGCACGAGCCGCGCTGCTCCTTCAGTCATTGGTCATTCGCTCATAAACGCCAAGTGCAAGATCACCCAAGGCCGGTGAGAAGGGGGATCGGCTGCCTGACGCCGGCCTCATTGAGAATCGAAAACTGATAGCGTCCTGCTGAATCGACCCGGACTTGATAGCTCAGACGGTCAATGACGTTATTCTCTTGGTCGAAGGTCAAGATCCTCGGAGTCATCTCGGTGATTTGCCCCTCAGGAATGTAGATCGAGTTGCAGATGATCACTTGATCCCCCGGCTGGCAGGTTCGTGCTGCGGCTCCGTTCAGGATGCAGCACCGGGATCCGCGCTCACCCAGAATGACATAGGTCGAGATCCGGGCGCCGGAGTTCTTGTTCCAGATCTCCACGAACTCAAGTGGGACAATGCCTGCTGCCTCGCAATGATCCGGATCCAAGGTGATCGAGCCGTGATAGTTCAGGTTGGCCTCGGTCACGTGGATGCCGTGCAACTTAGCCGCGACAACTTTCCTCATTGCGTGATCCTTTGTGAAGGCTGTCGATGCACCTGGTCGGGTGCAAGACGGCATCGTCGCTCCACCCATCCATCATGGCCAATTCCGTGCTGCAGGAATCGACTTCCATCCTCAATGTGAGCGCCGACAGCAATGCCGCACGCGGGCTCCCGATAGCCTTAAGAGAACGCCCTCATTCTGGGAAAGCTTCTAACGCGGCACTGAACCCAGGTTCAAGAGTTAGATCTTCTATATTCATACCTCGATAGAGATCGTTTGTGCTGTCTCAGGCTCACAGACAGTCAGTTCGTCCTTTCTTGTCGATTGCCACAAGCGAAGGGATAAGCAATTCGCGGCAGAGACGCATTGAGAAGGCGAGAATGACCATGCAGGCCGCAAAGAGCCTCTGCACCCTGTGGCTTCCTCGTCACAGATTTGGTCCGTTTTAGAAAACAAAATTGCGTAATCGATTACATTGTCAAAAGGGGATTTCAAACGTACCCGCTCAGCAGCAGCGAGCTTTCGCGACGCGCATCCCCCTTGTACGCATGCGGCGTCGCGACACTGAAGAGTGTTCCTCCCAAACTCGGGCTGCTGGCAACGGCAGCCCATTTCTTTGACCTGACGAGAGTGTGGTGATAGCGCGCAAGAACTTAATCGGGACAGACCTCGTTGCCGCCCTTTGCCGAAAGGTTGACATCGCACGAATTGGGGCCGCGAAACTGGCCTCACAGCTTCCCGGAGAGATCTGCGGTACTCGTGCAGCAGGTGAGAGTGTGAAGCTGTCGGGGTTCGGCATCTTTCATGCGGGCGATAAGGCAAAGCAGGCAGGACAGAATCCAAGGGCAAGGGCCGAGGTCTCACTTGTGCCGCGCCGAGTCACTGCGTTTCGTCCCTCGAATGGTCTCAACACCCATGTGAACCGGCCTTTCTCTCTGTCCCTGGATATTCTGAAGGATACAGAGCTTCGGGGAAGGCGGGCGGCATGAAAACGGAATTGGGATCGCCGCAGAATTGGAATTTTCCACTCCACGTGAGCCTGCGCCTAGGCGAGGAGATCGGTCTGGAGATCCTCGATGGCATGATCTTCCGCGAGCGTTAAGTCCGGTGCTGGTCGGCTCGCGGTGCTTGCCAAAAGGACATAGGGCATTATCACTTGAGGCCGAATAGACAAAGTGTCTGCTGGCATAGTCGTCAGGTCAGGCTACGTTAACCTGCGAGGCAGCGCCTGTTACATCGCGCCAAGTGGCGGAGGCGTGGTCCCGCGCAGCTCGGTACTCCGTGGCGGAGAGGTAGTGACGGCGGATCTAGAAGTGGTTGTGGGTCCGTGTGTGGCAACAGCTTACCGCGATCTCGTCCCGTCTGAGCGTTATTGGCGAAGCGGTGGCTTATAGTGTGCCTCACTTCCTGATCTTTACGGATGGCGGTCAGTACGGGATCTCGTCAGGATCCGCCGGAACGCTGTCGATGATCTCGAGGAACCGAGTCGTTTAACCCAAGCTCAAGTTCCATTGACAGCGACTCATCGATGAAGTTCTCACCTTCTGCCACCATTTCCGCTGCGCCCTGTCTGGAGGTCACGTGCCCCGGTTATACTGCGCAGAGACATGTCATCAGCCCATGAACCGAGCCAAGATCGCCAAAGACCGACTCCCGTTCACGAAGTATCGATTTGAGCGCCTCTATCCCGTGGAGACGATGCTGTTGAGCCAAGGTTCCTTTCTTAAACACAGAGAGCGGCACCGCCCGGTTGACGGATTCGCGGATGGCGCAGTTCGCGTGAATACGAGACACGCGGGGGAGGCTGGACAGCTCCGTCTTATGGATCCGCTCCTAGTCATGGATTCCACCTACCAGAACCGTAACTATTTAGTTATCGCTGCCCGACATCAGAAAGCTACGCACGACTGAAGGGCAATTCGCCAACGCAGCCTCAAAACTCTGCAAGGCCGCCTCGATCTGGCTCTCCAGAGAGATTCTGACCAGCGCTGTGGTACAAGGCCAAACTGCGTCAGGTCGAGGATAGCCTTGCGGCCTTGAAGGATGTCGTGCTTCGCGAGAGCCTTGTGCCTCCGTGCGATCGCTGTGCCGGAAAGGCCAATCCTGTCCCATCGTTCCGTCTGGCGTGCGCGCCCGTTGGCGGCCAGCTCCGGCAAGATTGCGATATCGAGACGGCCACGCTGCATGACGCACTTTTCCACCGCTTCCTGGAAGTATTTAGCCCAAATCATGCACTGTCAGCTCGTTTTCGCTGAGAACCAGACGCAATAGGCAGCTAACAATGGTGCACCAGGGAGGTTCTTATGCGCGTCGGGGTGCCGAGGGAAATCAAGACGCACGAGTACCGCGTCGGGCTCACACCAGGGGCGATCCGCGAATACGTGGCCGCTGGCCATACGGTGCTCGTCGAGGCCGGTGCCGGTGCCGGAATCGGCGCGGACGACGAGGCTTACCGACGCGCCGGAGCGGTCATCGTTGAGACGGCGGCCGAGATCTTTGCCCGCGCCGAGATGGTTGTGAAAGTCAAGGAGCCGCAACCCGGCGAGTGGACCCAACTGCGCGACGGGCAGCTTCTCTTCACCTATCTCCATCTGGCGCCCGACCCGGACCAGACCATGGGCCTGCTCGCGTCCGGGTGCACGGCCATTGCCTATGAAACGGTGACGGACGCCAGGGGCGGGCTGCCGCTGCTGGCTCCGATGAGCGAGGTGGCCGGCCGGCTCTCGATTGAGGCCGCAGGCGCCGCGCTCAAGCGATCGGCCGGTGGCCGCGGCTTGCTCCTCGGCGGTGTGCCGGGCGTGCCGCCGGCGCGGGTCGTCGTGATCGGCGGCGGGGTGGTGGGAACGCATGCCGCCCGCATGGCTGTCGGGTTGGGAGCGGAGGTTACGGTGCTTGATCGCTCGATCCCGCGCCTGCGGGAGCTTGACGAGCTTTTTGCCGGCCGTGTCCGCACCCGCTTCTCCACACTGGAGACCCTCGAGCAGGAGGTCTTCGCCGCCGATGTAGTCATCGGCGCGGTCCTGGTGCCAGGCGCCAGCGCCCCCAAGCTGCTGACGCGCGCGATGCTGCGACACATGCGCCGCGGCACCGTGATCGTGGATGTGGCCATTGACCAAGGCGGCTGCTTCGAGACCTCGCGCGCGACAACCCATGCGGATCCGACCTATGAGGTCGATGGCATCGTGCATTACTGCGTCGCCAACATGCCCGGGGCCGTTCCGCTCACCTCGAGCCAGGCCCTCAACAACGCGACGCTCCCCTTCGGTTTGGAGCTGGCGAGCAAAGGTCTGCAGGCCGTGGTCGACAACCGCCCACTGCGAGACGGCCTGAACATTCATCGCGGACGCCTGACCAACAAGGCCGTGGCCGACAGCCTCGGTCTGCCGTTCTCGCCGGCTGAAGAGACCATCGCCGTCTAGCCTGAGCGGGACAGAGGGATTGACGTGAACCTGCAGGATCCAGGAGGTCATATGATGCCAGCACTTCCAGCCCACAGACGATCGTCTTCCGATAGGAGAGGGTGCGCCGCTCGTGGGCTTATCGATGGCTCGGGCTGGTCGAAATGCGGAGATCAAGACTATGGCGAGGATCCCAGCCTCGACCACATCGAGCACGCGATTCTGCGTGCATATGTGCAGCTGGCGGTGACACCAAATGAGTCGGGCGGTGTCCGATCGGTGACGTTGGCGCGCTCTCGGGTTATCGAGGTGCGATTGACGGAGATCGTTCAGCCGAACGATCTCCGGCCTGACGTGCCGCCCTTTTGGCTGGAGGTATGCTCCCATGCCACGGGTACGGTACTCGACAGTTGTGGCTGCTTTGAATTCGATGAGGCTGAGTTGGCCATCGCAGCCGATCTCGTCCACGACGCGGAAAGAAGAGTTGGATAGCGATGCCACCCGGGCCGCAGGGCGGGCGAGGATCGGGCCCGTGAGGTCTCGGGCGATGATCCCTCAAGGCATCCAAGTCTCAGGCCACGGGTCTGCACCGCTCTCCCTGCCGGGAAACCCGGTAGCGGAAGAGGTGGCCACCTGTTCGGCTACCGTACTCCCCTCTGGCAGGGGAGATGTCCTTCCGGACGTTCCTCCCAGACTTGGGCTCGCTGCGGCCAAGCCGCAGCGAGCCCCCTTTGCTCTTCGTGGATGGCCCCGCATCACGGACTCTCAGACGCAACCGCAGTTTGCGCATCGTACAAGGCACGCGAAATGAGTTGCCTGACCAACTCTCTTCAGGATCAGATCGCCTTTCGCTTGCTTCAACTGAGCGACAAGGAGAAGCATCGGTGGAGCTCGATGACATATCCTGCTTGCCGTGCTGCGTTTCGATCGCCCGCCTTGCCACCGCGCGGGCCGCGTTTGGCAACAAAGCTGCGAGCCAGGCCCAAATGCACAAGCCCTACCGATTGGCATCAAGTACTATCTGTCCACCGCTCAGACGGTAAGATTCACATAGGCTAAGGATTGCTGTCATGTCACTGTCCTCGCACCAATCATCCCATCATGCGAATTGCTTGCTATCGGCGCTGCAGCCGGAGGACTTCGGGCATCTTGAACCAACCTTCAGCTGATTGAGCTGCGTAAGGGCACGATCATCTATGAGACCAGCGAGTGCATGCCGTTCGTCTACTTCCCGCATAATGCTATTGTCTCGCTCATCACTCTTTTACCTGATGACAGAACCGTCGAGATGGCGCTGCTCGGACGGGAAGCCATGTTTGGTTTGGCCAGCGCATTTATGACCCGCCAATCAGTTGGGCGCTTTGTTGTGCAGGTCACGGGTACTGCTTCCCGCATTGACACTGACGTTCTGCATCATGCGTTCGAGGAACGACCGAACCTCCGTGAACTCTTCTTGCGCTATGTGGAGGTCCTGCTGGCGGAGACACTCCAAGCCATGGCTTGCAACACCGTTCATAGCGTCGAGGCTCGCTGCTGCCGCTGGATCCTCACCATGCTTAATCGAGCCAATCAGGCGACCTTGCCCCTCACCCATGAGCACTTGTCCCGAATGTTGGGGGTGCAGCGGTCAACGATCAGTCTCGTCACGGGTGCGCTGCAGTCAGCGGGTTTGATCCACCAAGGCCGCGGTGCCATCACAATTACCGACCTCTCTGGCCTTGAACAGATCGCTTGCGGATGTCACGCGATCATGCGTCAGCGGTCAAAGCAACTCTCACCCTCGCAGACTCGTGAGACTGATCATGCGCACACCAGACGACGACGATTTTCTGCAGGTCAATGAGCATCAGTGGGCCCGACGCAAACCATCCATCGGGGTTCGCGTGCTTTGCCTGGTCATAGCGTTGGCCGCTATCGCCAGCGCGATATATCTGACTGCCTAGTTGCTTTGGGCAGAGTGACAGAGCTGGTTTGTTTGGAAGAACGTGTAGACTTGAGACAGCGGACAGCTTGGTCTTCGCCCCTATGTATAACCGATATCGGGCACATCCGATTGTTCCGCCCCAATCGCAGTGCGCTCGCGCCGGCTCGGTCGTGCCCCTGCAAGGTGGCCTTTTGTTGTTTTAGCCATGCTAACGAGTTGCGCTTGCTGTACTCGCAGTAACAGCAAAAAACCTGCTGTTTAATCTGAAAGGATGATTATGACGGAATGTTCCTCACCGACGCTAGGTGCTCTTGTTTCTCGTGAGGATGTTCCTTTCGCTGAGATGTCGTCAGAGGAAATGATTTTTTAGATGTGAGCTGGAAATTAGAGAATTGTACTCTTGAACAAAGACGATCGACCAAGTTAGAAGACTACCTGAGCATCAGGCTTGGTTTTGGTACGCGATTAGGTCGGTCAACCGTTTTTCGCGCACAGGGTGAGTAGCATATCGCATTCAGCGATTACCCTTTCAAACATTGAGCCGCGGCCGGAAAGCAAGCCCTCATGAGCCATCACCCCTCAGCCAATTCATCAGCCGTAACCATCCCTTTGCTTCAACAGTGGTCCCGGGACGGCCAGCGGCTGGTGATGACCACAGCGTATGATGCCGTCACAGCACGCCTGGCTGATCCCGTGGTCGACATGATCCTGGTCGGCGACAGCGTCGGCAATGTCTGTCTCGGCTTCGACAACACGCTGCCGGTCAGCATGGCCATGATGAACCATCATCTCGAAGCCGTGGCGCGCACCAAGCCGAGAGCCCTGCTCGTGGCCGACATGCCGTACCTGAGCTATCACCTCAGCCTCGACGATACGTTGTGTAATGCGGGCGGCTTCCTGCAGCGGGGGGCTACGGCCGTGAAGCTGGAGGGTGGGGAAAAGCGTGCTGAGGCGATCCGGGCTTTGGTGGAGTGTGAGATCCCGGTGATGGGCCACCTCGGACTGACGCCGCAAAGCGTGCATGCCATGGGCGGCTTCAAGGTGCAGGGCAGGGGAGTGCACGACGCTGTCCGCATCCTGGAAGACGCGCACCGGCTGCAGGAGGCGGGCTGCTTTGCGCTCGTGCTCGAGGGCATTCCGAGCGAGCTGGCGGCGCAGATCACCCGGAGCCTCAGCATCCCGACCATCGGCATCGGAGCTGGGCCACGCTGCTCGGGTCAGGTGCTGGTCCTGCACGATGTGCTCGGGCTGACCCAGGGGCACAGGCCCAAGTTCGTGCGCACCTACGTTGATGGCTTCGATCTCTTGCAGCAGGCCCTCTCCCACTGGGCCGATGACGTGCGCCGTGGCGCCTTCCCGTCACCTGCGGAAGCCTATGCCCTGCCAGCCGATGTCCAGGAGGTGGTGTCTACCTGGACGCCACACCTCTCCAGCAACTCGTGAGGCCTGCCGATGCTCACCTTCCGCACGATCAAGTCCCTGACCCAGTGCCTGCGTGGTTACCGCGCCGCAGGCCTGCGGGTCGGCTTCGTGCCCACCATGGGCTTTCTGCACGACGGCCATCGAGCGCTCATCAGCGAGAGCGTCGCCCGCTGTGACATCACCGTGGTGAGCATCTTTGTCAATCCAACCCAGTTCGGGCCGAATGAGGACCTCGACTGCTACCCACAGGCCCTTGAGCAGGATCACGAACTTTGCCGCAGGGCAGGCGTGAACCTGATCTTCGTGCCGGATGCGAGCGAGATCTATCCGCTGGGCTTCCAGACCGCTGTCGAGCCTGGGCCTGTGGCTGAGCCGCTGTGTGGCGCCGTTCGGCCCGGGCACTTTCGCGGGGTGGCTACTGTGGTGACCAAGCTGTTCAACATCGTGCAGCCGGATGTGGCGTTCTTCGGCCAGAAGGACTTCCAGCAATGCGCCGTGATCCGGCAGGTGGTGCGCGACCTGAACTTAGCCGTCGAGATCGTGACGGTGCCCACGGTGCGTGAGCCAGATTGCCTCGCAATGAGCAGTCGCAACAGCTACCTGAGCCCCACCGATCGCGAGCGCGCCTGCTGCCTCAGCCGGGGCCTGCTGGCCGCCCAGGCGGCGTACCGGGAAGGCGAGCGCGATTGCGGCAGGTTGATCGAGATCGCACGATCACACATGAGCGAGGTCGACCAGCTGCAGTACCTTGAGATGAGAGATACCGAGACGCTGGAGGCCATTCAAGGTCTGGTCGAACTGCCGGCCGCTTTGTGCGTGGCCGCCTACGTCGGGGCCACGCGCCTAATCGACAACGTGCTCCTGATCCCTCCGGCAACAGCTCTGTGCGATCACGAGTTGGAGGTGGTCTCGCATGCTCTCGATCGGCAGGCCACGGCCGGTGCAGAAGGGCCGCGACCGTCATGACGCCACTATCTGGCGTCGAAGCCCACATTCGGGATCTATGCCCCCGCCTGATCGCCGGTACAACGACGACGGAAACCCTTCTGGTCTGGTGTGAGAAGCATGGGCTCTCGCAGGGACCGATCAGCGTCGAGATCCGTCAGCGGTTCACGCCTGCGGTGATCCCTGACGACGTCGAAGCGGCTCTAGAACCCGCTGGGGGCGAAGCCGTTCACTACCGGCAGGTGCGGCTGATGCGGGGCACACTGCCACTCGCAATGGCCGAGAATTGGTTTGTGCCGCAGCGCCTTTCTGCGGAAATGAACGATCTTCTGCAAACGACGGAGGTCCCGTTCGAGACCATCATTGCGCCGCTTCGTTCTTGCCGTCGCACGCTTATGGCGCACATTCCGCCTTTAACACGAGCGCCTTCTCCAGTTCCATCACAGCTTGGCGGCCCAGCCTATCAGCCGCGCCCTGAGATCATCTTCGAGCATGTCGCGATGATCCTCAGTGGGTCTGGAACAGCGCTCGCGCTCGTGACGGAAAGGTTTTCCTCCGGTCTCGTTTCGTTTGCGATCTCGCAGTCACCTTCGAGCGGAGCCCTCGACGGGAGATCACGCACAGGATCAGTGATGCAGAATGCGAGCCTCGAGCGATGACAATCCAGCCTGACCTGATGTCTCGAGCCTTCAAGAATTCTGGCGCGATCGACGAGATTGAGTTCCTCGATCATCGGATCCGGTTTGGACCAACCCAAGCGGGCTGGGTCTCATTTGTGGCGCGTCAGGGGCAACGTCCGACCATCGTTCTCGCGACTGACCGCGAAACCCTACTCGTGCAGTCGCACGATTTGGTCGAGCAGCGGATCGCGGGGAGGAGGTGAGGTGAGGGGCTATCATCTTCTGCAGCTGGCACCCGGCAGCTATGACCTCGTGCTGGAAGACGAGATCATCGGCAGCGTGGTCCGCAGCGGCTCCCGTAGCAAGAGCACCACATGGACTGTTGAGCTCCTGGACAACAACCCGGCGGCGCCACGTCCGTCGCCCCTCACAGCGGTCGAGGAGGAGTTTGCAACCCTGGAGGACGTGTGCCGGTGGCTGGGAGGCGCTCCAGTCCAGCCCCTCCGCAAACGCGATGAAATGTCGGCTCTGCCCACTCAGCAATGAGGATACCTGCGGGTCTCATCGGCCTGTCTCGACCGGCTGCACGTTTGGCGAAGACGGACCGGAACAACGCGTGACGTGCAGCGTGTCCATAAGCCATGTTTGTAAGAGCGTACAAAAGACCTGAAGCGTGCGACATCGAAGGCGAGCCGCAGGCGATCGCTTCGCCGCTGAACCGTCAGTGTCACTGAGAGAGCATCCGTTCAACCGCAACTTTTAGGAGATGTCATGTTGAACCGCGTTGTGAACTATCGGCCGGGAACGGTTATCGATCTTTGTCTGGTGATCTCTGCCGCTTCATCCGCGTTCACGGTCGTATACCTTTGCTCACAACTGCCATAGGTCAGGGCGGCGGCATGATTGCGTCCCGTGACATGCAGAAGCATGAGGTGAAATACTATCGTGGCGTTTCTTCAGCCGTCGTTTGAAATGGCCGCACCGGTGCTATTGGCGCTTTGCTTGGAGGGTCGCCTGATGTTGCAGCATGCTGAGTCCCCTAAGGCTCTCATGTGGCCAGATGCCGCCGAGCCTTAGAGTCCGGTAGGATCTAAGTAGGTCGCCATAAGTCTTGCAACGTGAGTGCTGCGGGTGTTCCTTGGAAAGCATGCAACGACATGATCACTCTCCTGGGACGCGGCTCGACGATGCGGATCGCAAGCGGCTTGCCGCAGCGCTTGCTGCCGCCCGTGACGCGCGTGTGTATCGCCGTCTTGAGGCGCTGCTGCTTGTGGCCGAGGGGCATCCCGTGGCCGAGGCGGCCCGCCGCTGCCGCGTCGACCGCTCCAGCGTGCACCGATGGCTGGCACAGTACAGGGCTAAGCATGAGGCCGCGGCGCTCGCCGACTGGACTTGCATCGCAAAAGTGGAGAGCCTCTCATGAAGCAGGAGGATCTCCATGCCGAAGACCCGTTTTACGAAGGAGTTTCAGGATGAGGCCGTCCGCCTCGTTTTGACGAGTGGGCGCTCCCAACGCGCGATCGCCGACGATCTTGGGGTGAAGCGTTCGACGCTCGCGCGCTGGATGGCAGAGCACCAAGACACGCGGCCTTCGTCGTCCATGCCGCCCAATGAGGACGTCATGGACGAGCTCAAGCGCCTCCGCCGCGAGAACGAGGTGCTGCGCCAAGAGCGCGACATCCTCAAGAAGGCCACCGCTTTTTTCGCCAGGGAGGGAAGTCGATGAGGTTCATGTTCATCGATGCGGCGAAAGCGGAATTCCCGATCCAGCGCCTGTGCCAAGTTCTTGAGGTGAGCCAGAGCGGTTACTTTGCCTGGCGAAGTCGTCCAACCTGCCAGCGTCAGCGCGACGATCTGGTGCTGCTCGCCCATGTCCGGTCCGCCTTTAGAGAGTCGAATGGCACCTATGGCAGCCCACGCATGACGCGCGAACTCCAGGATCAGGGCCTGCCGATCGGGCGCCGTCGGACGGCTCGATTGATGCGCGAGAATGGGCTCAAGGCCCGGCAGAAACGTCGCTTCAAACGCACCACTGACAGCCATCATGCTTTTCCGGTCGCTCCCAACCTGATCGAGCAGGACTTCTCGGCAGACCGTCCGAACCAGAAATGGAACGCTGATATCTCGTCCGTCTGGACCAGTGAGGGCTGGCTCTACCTAGCCGTGGTCCTCGATCTGTTTGCTCGCCGGGTGGTTGGCTGGGCGGTCAGTGACCGGCTGCACAAGGAGCTGGCTCTCGAGGCGCTGCGCAAAGCCCTGGTCATCCGGCAGCCCGGTGAGGGGCTGACCCATCACACGGATCGCGGCAGTCAATATTGTTCGATCGAGTATCAAGCCGAGTTGAGGAAGCATGGCATCCGGATCTCGATGTCCGGGAAGGGAAATTGCTACGACAACTCGGTGGTCGAGACCTTCTTCAAGACCTTGAAATCCGAGTTGGTCTGGCGCACCGTGTTCCAGACCAGGGCTGAGGCCCGGGGGGCCATTGGGCGTTACATCGACGGCTTCTACAACCCCGTCCGGCGTCATTCGACACTGGACTATGTCAGTCCGGTTCAGTTCGAAAGGCTGGCCGGATAGCTACAAAGCCGCTCTCCACTAAACCGAAGCAAATCCACATCACCGGGTGCAACGGTTGCGAAGACTGCCTCGGTGGCAGGGTTGATGAGATCAACGGGCCGCGGGCTCTTCGGAGAGATCCACCGTCCGCCGATATAGAGCTGGTGAAGATGTTGCACTGATCTGCGCCCCTTACTTCGTCGTCAGGGACAACCCCATTCGTACTAGCCAGACTGACTCACACCACAGCGCCCCTTCGCGAGGTTTGAGCGGATTGTTCCTGAAATAAGAGAACAACACTCTCTTCATCAGGCTTCGCCGCGCTGTCAAGAACCTGCCGCACATGTTGGTTAGACCGCGCGCGACAGCTCGTCAGATCCGCTTTCCCGTTGGTTGCGTCGAGACACGTCGCGGATCTCCTCCGCCGCAGAGCCTGTGCCACCTTGGATGCCCCCAGCTGTTACGTCGTAGCTTGCTGCCAGCCACGCCCACGTGAACGGGGTCACCCGCCCTGCCGGCACAAGTTCCTTAGAGGATACTGGAAATAGTACGGCTCTTGAGAAGCGATCTGGACCACTGTCCTGCGCCATAGGAACTGTGTTGACACCGGCACCGATGTAGTCCTTGATGCTCTGGTGCGGAGCGGCGATCGCACGACGCTACCGCTCGGTTCTTCGTCCGTCTGCCGCACATTCATCGGCCCCTGAGCCGATCCGGTCGCAGCCTACCCGGTCAAAACAAGGAGCCTTGGTGAAAACCCTCGTCATCTGTTCGGGCGGATTGGATTCCGTCACGCTCGCGCACAAGATTGCGGCTGAGCGAGCGCTCACGTGCCTCGTGTCCTTCAACTACGGCCGGCGCCACAAAAAAGAGCTGGACTCCGCGCGGGCCTGCGCCGCCCGCTTCGGCGTGCCGCACGACATTATCGACATCTCTACCGTGAGACGCTTCCGGACCGGATCGGCACTGACCGATGGCGAACCCGTTCCCGAAGGGCATCATGCGAAAGACACCATGCGTATCACCGTCGTGCCGAACCGCAACGCCATCATGTTCGCAATTGCCTTTGGCATAGCTGCCGCCGAGCAGGCCGAGTCCGTGGCGGCGGCCGTCCATGGAGACAAACGCTTCATCTATCCAGACTGCCGTCCCGACTTCGTGGAGGCTTTTGAGACGATGCAGCGCCACGCCTTGGATGGACTGGCGAAGATCGCCCTCTACACGCCCTTCGTTCGACTGAGCAAAACCGACATCGTGCGCGAGGGCGCTCGGCTCGGCGTGCCTTTTGTCGAAACTTGGTCCTGCTACCAGGGCGGTGATCGTCATTGCGGCCGCTGTGGCACCTGCGTCGAAAGGTGCGAGGCATTCCACCTAGCCGACGTGGAGGATCCTACGCCGTATGAGGATCCGGACTACTGGATCGAACCCTGCCGAGAGCAGCAGAAAAGCAGCCCTCCTGAGGCTTGAAGCTGACAATCGCGTGAGAAGTGAAATGAGGTCCTCGGAGGATGGAAGAATGAACCTTGAGACACGCCGCAGCGCCGAAGGTATTGCGGTCTTCGCGGGCTTTACCGCCTGTATTCCAGCCGCCAACTGGATGATCGGGCATGTCGGCACGGCTTGTATGCCGGACGGTCCATGTCTGATCCCAGTTGCGCCAGGCTTGGCTGCGCCCAGCGGTGTACTCGTCGTCGGTCTGGCACTGGTGCTGCGCGATCTGGTTCAGCGGCGCCTGGGTCGGCACTGGGCCTTAGCAGCGGTTGGCCTTGGGGCGGTTCTGTCAGCGGTCTTCGCGCCACCTGCACTTGTGCTCGCCTCGACAGCGGCCTTCCTGCTGTCCGAACTGGCGGACTTGGCAGTGTACACACCGCTGCAGCAGAGGGGGCTGGTCCTGGCTGTGGCGGCGAGCAGCGTCGTGGGTCTCGTGATCGACAGCATTGTCTTCCTGACGTTGGCGTTCGGCAGCCTGCAATTCCTGATGCCGCAGGTTCTCGGTAAAGGCTGGATGGTACTACTGAGCATTCCGGTGATGGCTTGGTTGCGCCAGCGTGATGAGCGGATTCGCATGCCTATACGAACGTGATGGGTCAGTGCATCAGCCTCAGTTTCGCACAGGATCGTTTTTCCGCATCACTTGTTGGATGGGGAAGCACGCCAAGAACGCCAATCTTGATCTGATTTGCGAGTGCTGATGTCATGCGACTCCCGATCCATCTTGAACATCTAGGTCACCTTGACGCATTCAACTGCGCGCAGACATTGTCGCACCTGCCTGATCTGCTATTCTTGGATAGCGCTCTGCACCATCCTGTTCTCGGGCGCTACTCCTTCGTCGCCGCTGATCCATTCGGCCGGTTTATTGTGCAGGGTGGCCGAGCATTTTGGAACAGCGATCCCTTACCTCAACCCCCATTATCCGCACTGCGTTCTCTGTTAGATCGGTACCAACAGTCGAGGATTGACAGCCTGCCGCCATTCCAAGGTGGTGCAGCCGGTTATCTGGCGTATGATTTTCGGCATGCCCTCGAGAGGCTCACACCGGCGCCGGCCGACGTCCCACTCCCGGAAGCCGTGCTCCCATTCTACGATGTTGTCCTGAGCTTTGATCACCGGAGCGGCGACGCGTGGCTTCTTTCAACCGGTTGTCCAGAGCAGGATCCGGACAAGCGTCAGAAGCGGGCCGTGGTTCGCGCTCAATACTTTCGGAGACTTCTCGGCCATGTGCCGCGCCGGCTCGGTGATTTCAGGCTCGCGAGCCCATGGACGTCGAACTTCTCGGCCAGCGGCTACGGGGAGGCCGTCAAGGCCGTGATCGATTCCATCCTGGCCGGAGACATCTTCCAGGCGAACATTGCCCAGCGCTTTACCGCTCAGGTTTCCGATGAGTTCGACGCGCTTGCCTTCTACGGCCAACTCCGCCGCGTGAATCCTGCGACCTTTGGCGCTTTTCTCAACTTCGCCGAGACTACGATTGCCTCGAGTTCACCCGAGCGCTTTGTGAAGGTTGAGCGGGGCTGTGTCGAAACACGTCCGATCAAAGGTACGGCAGCACGCTCTTCTGATCGGCGGCGCGACCAGAATCTGGTGGAGGCACTGCTGCGCTCCGAGAAGGATCGGGCCGAGAACCTCATGATCGTCGATCTGCTGCGCAATGACCTGTCGCGGGTCTGTAAACCGCACACGGTGCGGACCCCGGTGCTGTGCGGCCTGGAGAGCTATGCGGCCGTCCACCATCTCGTCTCGGTCGTCGAGGGTCAACTCCGCCCAGGTATTATGGCGACCGACGTGATTGCCGCCTGCTTCCCGGGCGGGTCAATTACCGGTGCGCCGAAAATTCGGGCCATGGAGATCATCACGCAAATCGAGCGCAGTGCCCGGCAGGTCTATTGTGGCTCCATCGGCTACTTTGGCTTCGACGGAACCGCTGACATGAACATTGCGATCCGGACCGTCATGCTGAAAGAGGGATCAGCCATGTTTCATGCGGGCGGTGGGATCACGGCGCTGTCCGACCCGCGGGCCGAGTACGAGGAAACTTTGGCGAAGGCCCAACGCATTTTTGCAGCCTTTGAAGCATAGAAAACCAGAATGATCCTGATCATCGACAACTACGACTCCTTCGTTTTCAACGTCGCACGGTACTTCTCTGAACTGGGTGAGACGGCGCAGGTCGTCCGCAACGATGCGATTGATGTCGACGCCATTCGGGGCCTGTCGCCGAGAGCCATCGTGCTCTCGCCCGGTCCATGCTCTCCCTTGGAGGCCGGTGTGTCCTGCGAGATCGTTCGGCATCTCTCGGGATCACTCCCACTTCTGGGGATTTGCCTGGGTCATCAATGTATTGGACAGGTCTTTGGATGGCGGGTCGCTCGGGCGCGCAACCCTATGCATGGGCGCTCCTCTGCCATCCGTCACAGCGATCAGGGCCTCTTCAACGGCCTGCCCAATCCGTTGCAGGCGGGGCGTTATCACTCGCTGATTGTGGAGGAGGATCGTAACTCGACGGGGTTGGCGGTGACCGCGCGTTCCGAAGACGGCGAAATCATGGCCCTGCAGCATCGCAGCCATCCCACCTATGGCGTGCAGTTTCATCCCGAGTCCATCCTGACCGAGCAGGGACACCCGTTGCTATCCAACTTCCTCGATATCGCGGCGAAAGCCGAGGAGGGCCGCCATGCTGTGGTTTGATGGAGCAATCTCTGATGATCCGCGAACCGGTTTCGATTTGCGCGACCGGGGGCTTCTGCTGGGCGACGGCTTGTTCGAAACGCTGGTTGTTGTCAATGACCGAGCCTTCATGCTTGACGCGCACCTCGATCGTCTTCTCACCAGTGCGGCAGCCTTGAACATACCAGTGGACCGGGAGCAGCTGCGACAACCGGTTGATGATCTGACCGCCGCTCTCCCCGACGGTGGCATCATCCGTCTGACCCTGACCCGAGGGGCGGGACCCCGCGGTTTACGGCCTCCGGCTCAGCAACAGCCTACCATTTTTGCGGCTGCGTCCGCACCATGGTTCCCAAATCCGACGGCTGCGGAGGTGTGCTTGGCAACGGCACGGATTCGGCGCAATCCCTCTTCCCCTACATCACGATACAAAACTCTTGCCTATCTCGACAACGTCCTTGCCTTAGAGGAGGCGTTGCACCGAGGCGCTGACGACGCGCTCCTTCTGGCCGTTGGCGGGCAGGTGGCCTGCACCAGTGCCGGGAACATTTTCGTCATCCAGGGTGGGAACCTGCTAACCCCACCCCTCGATGATGGAGTGATGCCTGGCATTACCCGTGCCCTTGTTCTCAATGTCGTGGCCTCTCGGCTCGGTCTGATACCTCGAGAGGTGAGTCTTTCGAAGGGCAGCCTCTTTCAAGCTGAGGCCGTGTTTCTGACCAACTCTGTCGCGCTCGTGACGCATGTGACGGAACTCGATGGCAAGCCGCTGTCGCGCTACGGGCGGGAAACCGTCGAGCAGATTCGCACCAGGCTCCTCGCCTTGATGACTGACAATAGATCCTGAGATCGGCCCGAGACCGGAAATTGGCAGCGGCCCCGGGTTCAGCAAACAATGGCCGAGAGCCGTCTTCCTTTCGGGAGAAGAGGGATCGGCCTTCCTCACGCTGGAAGCTTGGCAATGTTCCATGTCTGTTCTATAAATGGCGAATGCTCCGCGCCACAAAGGTCCACCTTTACCCAACTGCCGAGGAGGTCGCATTTCTCGATCGGCAGTTCGGGGCCGTGCGCTTCGTGCGCAACAAGGCCCTTGCGATTAAAGTGCACCGCTATCGCGTGCACCGCCAGACGCTGTCGGCCAAGCACGATCTGAAAAAGCTGCTTTCTGTCGCCAAAAAGAGCCGGCGCTATGGATGGCTCGGCGACTATGACAGCATGGCCCTGCAGCAGGCTTGCATCGATCTCGACCACGCTTTCAAGAACTTCTTCGAAGGGCGAGCGAGGTTCCCGCGCTTCAAGCGCAAGCATGGCGAGCACTCGAGCTATCATTGCTCGGGCAAGATCGGCTTTGGCGAGGACTGGATTCAGCTGCCGAAAATGGCCAACCGGAATAGGGCGGTCATTCACCGGCCGATCACCGGCGATCTGAAATCCATCACCGTCTCAAAGACGGTCACGGGCAAGTACTTCGCGTCCATTCTGGTCGAGGACCGGCAAGAAGCTCCGCATCCGGTAAGGTCGATCTCAGACGACGCCATTGTTGGTCTGGACGTCGGCCTTGTGGCCCTCGCGGTCGAGAGCACCGGTCGCAAGACGGCCAATCCCTGCTTTCTGAAGCGGGCGCAGCGCAATCTGCGTCGCAAGCAGAAGGCGCTTTCTCGCAAAAGGAAAGGATCGAAGAACCGGGCCAAGGCCCGGCTGATGCTCGCCAGGGCGCATGAGTGCCTGGCGAATGCACGACATGACTTCCAGCACAAGCTGTCGAAGCGACTGGTCGACGAAAACCAAGCGGTCGTTGTGGAGACGCTGGCAGTCAAGAACATGCTCAAGAACCGCAGGCTCGCCCGAACCATCGCTGACGCGGGGTGGTCGGCGCTGCTCACTAAGATCGGCCACAAGGCCAGGCGATCCGGCAAGCATCTGGTCAAGATCGACCGCTGGGCGGCGACGTCGAAGACGTGCTCGTGCTGCGGGCATCGGCGTGATGAAATGCCCCTGGCGGTGCGTCGCTGGATCTGCGAGGCTTGGGGCTGAGCATGACCGGGATGAGAACGCGGCGCTGAACATCAAGCACCTGGGCGTTCTGGAACTAAGGGCGGGTGGTTGGCACGTCCCTGTCTGTGGAGGCCTGCGTCAGACGGTCCACGCGACCGCAGCGGCCGATGAAGCAGAAAACATTGCGGCGTGAGCCCTGAGAAGCCCCATCCGTCAGGATGGGGAGCTATTCACCTACACCAGCTTCGTGATGCCACTAAAATTCAACGTGGCGAGCGTGTGTGCAACGGTTGTCCGACCGAGCTTTAGATCCGGTGCGATCTCGGCCAGCGGTACCAGAACGAAGGCGCGCTCCGCCAGATACGGATGGGGAAGGGTCAGGCTGGGGGTGCTCACCTCAACATCATCGTAGGTGAGTATATCAAGATCGATCACCCGTGGGCCCCACTTGACCTCTCGGACCCGTCCGAGTTCGCGTTCTACTCGAAGGCACAGGGCCAGGAGGTCATTTGGCGCGAGCTCGGTTTCCGCGACGGCGCAGGCGTTCACGAACCAGTCCTGATCGACAGGACCCCACGGCTCTGTGCGGTAGTCTGCGGAGCGGGTGACAATTCTTGCCCCACCCGCGTCGAGAGCTGACAGCGCCTTGGCAATATTGCCGCGCTTGTCGCCGAGATTGCTGCCGAGGCCGAGCGTCACCCTAGCCATCGCGCGACCGCCTGATCTCGACAGCCACACCATCGAGGATGAAGGGAACTGGCGCCTCAGGCTTCTCGACCCGGACCATCACGGACACGATGGGTGGGAAGCCGTCGAGCACGCTGGTGGCGACCGCCTCGGCCAAGCCCTCAATAGTATGGAAGCGACGTGTCGTGCCGATCTCATGAATGAGCTTGGCGAGGCTCGCATAGCAGACGGTCTGCCGATAATCATCGGCCTGCCCCGCAGGCTTCAGGTCAAGCGAGCAGGCCAGGTTGACATAGAAGCGCTGCCCCAGACGGGCCTCTTCGGCATGAACACCATGATGGGCATAGAGTGCCAGACGGGAGAGCGTGATCGTGTCGCTCACGGCAGGGTCCTCAGCAGGATGTCAGCCACGCGGCAGGCCTCTGCATGGGCTTTAACGTCGTGAACACGCACAATGTCGGCTCCTCGGCTCATGGCGGCCAGATGCGCTCCCAAGGTGCCAAAGAGCCGGTCTTGTGGGGGGACTTGCGGCTCGTAAAAGCGGCTCAGGACCGATTTGCGGGAGGCTCCCACGAGCACGGGGAAGCCCATGGCCTTCAGCTTCGGCAGGCGGCGCAGCGCCTCAAGGTTCTGGTCGGCGGTTTTGCCGAAGCCGATGCCTGGATCCAGGATGAGGTGTGCATCCGGAATGTCGGCTTGGCGCGCCAGAGCCAGGGAGTGCTCGAAGAAGCGCAGCATGTCGGCCATGATATCGAGCGAGGCATCGACCTCGGCGCGGTTGTGCATCACGATGGCGAAGGCATCGTACTCTGCCACGACGGCTGGCATATCGGGATCGCACTGGAATCCCCAGATGTCGTTCACGATCCTGGCTCCCGCTACGAGGGCAGCCCGGGCGGTGGATGCCCGATAGGTGTCGATCGAGATCGGCACCTTCAGGACGGGAGCAAGAGCCTGGATCACCGGCAGGACACGCCGCTGCTCCTCCTCGGCGCCCACGGGCGTATGGCCCGGACGCGTGGACTCCCCGCCGACGTCGATGATGTCAGCGCCCGCCTGCTCCATCTCGCGAGCATGGTTGACCGCAGCGGCATGATCGCTGAACAGGCCCCCGTCCGAAAACGAGTCAGGCGTGACGTTCAGGACACCCATGACCAGGGTGCGTGTGCCGAGTTCTTTGAGGATCGCTGTCATAGAGATATTCGGCAGAAGACCCCTTGCTTTAGCGATGGGGAGAAATGCCGCCTTTCTTGCAAAGTTACGCGAACGTATGTAGAACAAAGCTATGCTGTTCCAGCGTGGCTTTGTTTTTCGTCTATATCCTGACTCTGAGCAAGCGACCTTACTCGGGCATGCAATTGGCGTGTGCCGCCTGATCTATAACCTGGGTCTCGAGCAGCGACGAGATCACTACCGAAATTTCGAGCGCGCCACGGGCGGGAAGTTGAATTACGTAGCCCAGGCGCGAGACCTCACGGCACTCCGTCGGGAGTTCGACTGGATCGCTGCGGTGTCTCAGACAGCAGAGCAGCAGGCGCTGCGGGATCTCGACAAAGCATTCCAGAACTTCTTCGCGGGACGCGCGAGGTATTCGTCACCGCGCAAGCGCGGAGTGAACGACTCGATCCGGTTCCAGGGCCGGGAGTGCAATGCCAAGCCGCTCAATGCCAAATGGGCCGCCGTGAAGTTGCCCAAGATTGGCTGGGTGAAGTTTCGCCGGACTCGCGGTCTCCCGGGCATCTTGAAGAACGTAACGATATCGAACAGGGCCGGTCACTGGCAGGTCTCGTTCTGCTGCGAATATGAGAGAGATGTTGCTTCGCATTACGGTCCAGCGGTCGGCGTCGATCTGGGGGTCGCCAATACGGTGACCCTCTCGACTGGTGACATGTGGTCCCTGCCGATGGAACGCATCCACGTGCTCAAACGGCAGAGAAAGCGGATCCAGCGAACGATCGCTCGCGGCCGCCGTGGCTCGAACCGAAACCGCCGGGCGAGGCTGCATGCGGCCAGGATTTCCGCGTGCATCGCGCGTATTCGGCGTCACTGGCAGCACGAAACCTCACAGGCGCTAGCTGGGAGGTTTTCGGTGGTTGTGTTCGAGCATCTGAGGATCCGGAATATGACGGCAAATGCCAAGGGCACACTGGCCGAGCCAGGCCACAATGTTCGGCAGAAGGCTGGGTTGAATGAGGCCATTCTCGATCAGGGCTGGGGCGAGCTCGTTCGCCAGACTGAGTACAAGCTGGAGGAGCGCGGGGGCTACACCGTGTTTGTTGATCCAAGACGGACCTCACAGGAGTGCTCGTCCTGTGGGCATAGCGATCTTGAAGGCCGCAAGAGCCAAGCGGTATTTCGGTGTGTCGCCTGTGGCATCGAATTCCACGCCGATGTGAATGCGGCGCGGAACATTTTATGGCGGTGGAACACACCGTTTCTGGGCGTGGACGGTTCTTGCACTAAGCACCCGGATGAAGCGTCAACTCGAAAGGTAGCGGCGTAGGCCGTCACCCTGAAAATTCCCACCATTTAGGGCCGGGAAGATGTTAAGGCTCACTTCAGATCAGACAGGGTCTCCTTCTGTCGCGGTTTGCGCCAGAAGGAGACCCTGGTTGATAGGAGAACCGGGAGGTCCGGCTCGAATCCAGCCGCAATTTGAGTACACCCTCGGCTTCGATACTTGAGCAGGCCAAGCTACTTTATCCCTCCTGTTGAGAAGCCATGGCGGCTCTGAGGAGACGTGTGGCGGAATGGATTCTCGTTGACACGCGCACGTTTGTTGTCGTTTATGCCGCGCAGAAGCGGATGGGGCGAGCGCTTGGTAGAGCCGCGCGTTCACAGTTCCATCCACTTCACGTTCATCGGCGCGTGAGCCGATCCGGTCGCAGCCTACCCGGTCAAAACAAGGAGCCCTGGTGAAAACTCTCGTCATCTGTTCCGGCGGATTGGACTCCGTCATGCTCGCGCACAAGATCGCGGCAGAGCGAACCTTCACGCGCCTCCCATGTGTCACGACATCATCGACATCTCCGCCGTCGGATTTCTCCCGACCGGAGCGGCATTGACCAGCCGCGTGTCAGGCGCAAGCTCGCCAGCGAGACCTGAATGAGTTACGCCGTCAAAGAGATCTTCCTGACGCTTCAGGGCGAAGGCGCCCAGGCTGGCCGAACCGCCGTCTTCTGCCGCTTTGCCGGCTGCAACCTCTGGTCAGGACGGGAGAGTGACCGAGCAGCGGCTGCTTGCCGGTTCTGCGACACCGACTTCGTGGGCACCGACGGAACCTTCGGCGGACGCTATGCCACGGCCGCCGACCTGTGCCACTGGATCGAGGAGCTTTGGGGACCCGCGACCGATCACCGGCTTGTCGTGCTGACGGGCGGAGAGCCGCTGCTCCAAGTCGACGCCGCTCTCATCGATGAGCTGCACGGCCGCTCCTTCACGATCGCGGTGGAGACGAACGGCACAGTGGAGCCGCCGCCGGGTCTCGACTGGATCTGCGTCAGTCCAAAGGGCCGCACCGAACTCAAGGTCCGCGCTGGTCACGAACTGAAGCTGGTCTTTCCGCAGGAGGACGCCCCGCCCGAGCGGTTTGCCGCCTTGTCCTTCGAGCGGTTCTCGCTGCAGCCGATGGATGGACCGGATCAGATCGCGAACACGGCCCGGGCCGTCGAGTATTGCCTGGCGCATCCGCAATGGCGGCTGAGCCTCCAAACACACAAGTACCTGGGAATCCGCTGATGTGGGAACTCACCAAGTCGTTTAACTTCGAAGCCGCCCATACGCTCACCGGCACCACCCTCGGGCCAGCCAGCGAGGAGATCCATGGGCACTCCTTCCGGGCCGAGGTTGCCGTGCGCGGCATGCCCGATCCCCAAACGGGCATGCTGATCGACCTTGGCCTGCTGGAGGGTAAACTTGCAGAGATGCGCCAGACCCTCGATCACAAGTTCCTCAACCGCATTGCGGGGCTGGAGCGGCCAACGCTGGAGAACATCACCCGTTTCATCTTCGATCGGATCCAGCCTATCGGGCCGATCGCAAGGGTGACGATCTACCGGGATAGCTGCGGCGAGACCTGCACCTACTACGCGCTGGCTGATCATGAGCACCACTGACTCCTCCGCCCTCGTGGTCTTCTCGGGCGGGCAGGACTCGACGACCTGTTTGACCTGGACC
Source organism: Microvirga sp. GN3 (assembly GCF_055792825.1). Classification (NCBI taxonomy): domain Bacteria; kingdom Pseudomonadati; phylum Pseudomonadota; class Alphaproteobacteria; order Hyphomicrobiales; family Methylobacteriaceae; genus Microvirga; species Microvirga sp. GN3. The sequence continues at coordinate 10,739 of NZ_JBVVAK010000016.1, read as the reverse complement.
CTGTCGCGCTACGAACGGGTCGAGACGATTGGGTTCTCGTATGGCCAGCGGCACGCCGTCGAGATGGAGTGCCGGGAGCCGATCCGGCAGGGCGTGGCTCGCCTGTCACCGCTCTGGGCCAGCCGCCTCGGACCGGACCGGGTGATCCCGCTCGATGTGCTGGGTGAAGTCAGCGTGAGCGCGCTGACCGCAGACCTGCCGATGGCTGGCAGCCGCGCGGACGGGCTGCCGGCGACCTTCGTGCCCGGGCGCAATCTGGTGTTTCTCACCCTTGCGGCGATCGTCGCCTTCCAGCGCAGCCTCAAGCGCGTGGTGACGGGCGTCTGCGAAACGGACTTCAGCGGTTATCCTGATTGCCGGGACGACACGATCAAGGCGCTTCAGACCGCGCTCAACCTCGGCATGAACGCGCGGCTGGTGCTCGAGACGCCGTTGATGTGGATCGACAAGGCCGAAACCTGGACCTTGGCGGAAACGCTGGGCGGGACCTCGCTCGTCGAGCTGATCGTGCAGGAAACCCACACCTGCTACAACGGCGACCGTCGCACCCGGCACGACTGGGGTTTTGGCTGTGGTGAATGTGATGCCTGCCGGTTGCGGTCAGCAGGATGGCAGCGTTACAGCCAGGTGCGGAGCTGACGAGTCTGGGCTGAATCATGAGCGGGATTATGGGGGAGGCATGTGATGCCGTGTGCCCCAGCTCGACGGTTCCGTTGGAGACCGCATCAAGCACCGCAAACGGCGGCACGATCTCGCCTGCAGCAACAAGGTGAATCTGAAATCGGCCGCCGCTCATCGCATTAATGCGCTCGTCGATCCGGTGTGCGGAAATTCCGAGGCCCCGGTGCGGTTCTTCGACCACGAGATGACCATGCGCCGGCGGAAGGTTTGCGGGCGAACGACAGCGGGTATCGCGAGAACGGAGGCTCTGGCGCCAAGCGCCGCACGGTGTGAGCGCTTAGGACCAATGGGCATGGAAATGATGCACGGGTCCGGGCCCGCATCCGATCTGGAGTTGATCGGAAGCCCCGATGGCGGCGCTGATGAAGCTCTTAGCCACTGTAACCGCGTCGTCGAGCGATAGACCTTTGGCAAGCCCAGCTGCGATGGCCGAGGACAGGGTGCAGCCGGTGCCATGCGTGTTGCGCGTGCCGATGCGAGGAGCTGCAAAGCGCTGCATGCCGTGCTGATCCATGAGAATGTCGGTGCTCTCCAGGCCTGTGCCGTGGCCACCTTTCACCAGAACGGCTTTGGGGCCCAAAGCGAGGATGCGTTCAGCCTGGCGGCACATGGTCTGCTCGTCCTGGGCCAGCGGCTCATCGAGGAGGGCCGCGGCCTCCGGGAGATTGGGTGTGACGAGCAGCGCCATGGGAAGCAACATGCGCCGCAGCGTGTCGATGGCCTGCGGCACGAGCAGTCGATTGCCGCTTGCCGCCACCATCACGGGATCAAGTACGATCCGCGCCGCGCTGTAGCGCGCAAGCCCTTCCGCCACAGCATCGATGACAGCGGGTTGTGATAGCATGCCGATCTTCACCGCATTGACGGTGAGGTCAGAGAAGACGCTGTCAATCTGCTGCGCGACGAAGGCGGGCGGAACATCGTGAATGCCCTGAACGCCGAGGGTGTTTTGCGCCGTGAGCGCAGTGATCACGCTGGCCCCATGGACGCCCAGCGCCGAGAAGGTCTTGAGGTCCGCCTGGATGCCGGCGCCGCCGCCTGAATCCGAGCCCGCGATGGTGACGACGATAGCGGTCATGCCGGAGCACTCCACGAGTTCAGGACCTGATCCACCATATGCCGCAGCCGCCAGTGACGGCTTGCCGGACGAGCGCAACAGGATCCCAGCTGCCCGTCCGTTCCGGATCGATGATACCGTAGCGCCTGAAATCGCCTGCGGTCATGAGATTCTCCCATGGGTGATGAGAGTTGGCGTATCGAGGTTGAAGAGTGTGTCGAGGAAAGCCGGCTGAAATGTCCCCGGCCGCTTTGCGTCTCGCGCGGCGATCTCGCCTGCAACGCGCGTGACGAGCAGAGCCGCAGCCGCCGCTTCGAGTGCGCTGCTACGCAGGGCCGTGAAGGCTGCCACGAGGGCGGTTGCGGCGCATCCCATGGCGGTCACGCGGGTCATCAGCGAGTGACCGTTCTCGACGTGAATAATGCGGGCGCCATCCGTGATCAAGTCGACCGTGCCGGTCAAGGCCATGACCGTGCCATGAGCTTTGGCGAAGGCCTGCACGGTTTCGGGCGTCGCATCCGCTCCGGCGAGAGCCGCGAACTCGCCCGCATCGCAGCGAAGGACACGCGGCCTGCCCGCAAGACAGGCGCGGGCAAACTTCAGACGGGGTGGGGAGGCGTCGACGAAGACGGGATCGAGTACCCAGGGCTTGGCATGAGCGTGCGCGGTCGCGATAGCTTGTGGGATCGCTGCGCAGCGGTCAGCGTCGAGCATACCGAGATTGACGAGAAGCGCGGCAGAGCGGCTGGTAAAAGCCGGGACCTCCACCAATGCGACGGTCAGCGATGGAATCCCGCCAGCGGCGAGCAGAAAATTGGCCGTGAGGGTTTGTGCCGCTGTGCTCGTGATCGCATGCACGCGCGTGCGCTCGCTGCGAAGGCGCTCGAGCAGAAGCCCGGCCAGTGCTGGAAGACTGAAAGCATCCGATCGGGACGCTGGTGTGCTCGTCATCTCGCAATCCCTCCGCCGGCATCATCCGGATCAGGTTCGATGGGGTGGTCTCGGCAAGACCTCTCAGCGCGAACGGGCACCCCAAGGAGATGCTGCCGTGATAATTCCTCGACCTTCCTTTGACAAGAACCAATCTTGTCAGCTCAGTTCCGCTCTTGACAGCGGAGATTACGTCCACGAGGATCGCATCCGTTCCGAGGGGAGCCCTGTGAGGGGCTGAGAGTCGGCTGATCCGCCGTGACCCTTGAACCTGATCCGGGTCATACCGGCGGAGGGACTGGAACTATCGAGCGCTATCAAGAATCCCTCAGCTCGCTTTGCCCGGATCTCCCTTTGTTCAAGAGGCGAGATCCAATGACTGTTCACATCGACACGCCCAAGGGCGCTCCGCAATCCGTCACCACCGGTCCGATTCAAGGCTCGCGCAAGGTCTATGCCACGCCAGAGGGCCGACCCGATATCTGGGTTCCTTTCCGCGAGATCGTCCTGACGGATCCCAATGAAGCCCCTGTGCGCGTTTACGATCCCTCTGGCCCATATACTCAGGACGATGCGACCATCGATCTCGGCAAGGGGCTTCCGCTCGTGCGCGAGCTCTGGATCACTGCGCGGAACTATGTGGCGGTCGAGCCGCGACCCGTGAAACCTGAGGACAATGGAAATGTTTCGGCCGACGCGCTTGTGGCGCCATGCCCGGCCGAGCGGGTCGTGCGCCGTGCCGCCTCCAGTCAGCTCGTGACCCAATACGAGTTCGCCCGGGCCGGGATCATCACAGAGGAGATGATCTACGTCGCGCACCGCGAGAACCTCTGTCGCGAGGCGATGCTGGCGGAGGCTGAATCCAAGATCGCCGACGGCGAGAGCTTCGGGGCGGCCGTCCCGCCCTTCATCACGCCAGAGTTCGTGCGCCAGGAAGTAGCCCGGGGACGTGCCATTATTCCGTCCAACATCAACCATCCAGAGTTGGAACCGATGTCGATCGGGCGCAACTTCCTGGTCAAGATCAATGCCAATATCGGTAACTCCGCCGTGGTGTCCACGGCGGCGGATGAGGTGGAAAAGCTCGTCCGGGCGATCCGCTGGGGCGCCGATACGGTGATGGATCTGTCCACTGGTCGCAACATCCACAACATCCGTTCCTGGATCCTGCGCAACTCGCCGGTGCCCATCGGCACAGTTCCGATCTACCAGGCACTGGAGAAGGTGGGTGGCGATCCCGTGAAGCTCGATTGGGAGGTGTTCAAGGACACATTGATCGAACAGGCTGAGCAGGGCGTCGATTACTTCACCATTCATGCCGGCGTGCGCCTACCTTACGTTCCGCTCACAGCCAATCGTGTGACCGGGATCGTCTCCCGTGGCGGCTCGATCATGGCCCGGTGGTGCCTCGCGCATCACAAGGAGAGCTTCCTCTACGAGCACTTCGATGAGATCTGCGACATCATGCGGGCCTATGACGTCTCCTTCTCGTTGGGCGATGGACTGCGCCCTGGATCGATCGCCGATGCGAACGATGCGGCACAGTTCGCGGAACTCGAGACCCTGGGAGAACTCACGAAGGTTGCCTGGGATAAGGGCTGCCAGGTCATGATTGAAGGGCCCGGCCACGTCCCGATGCACAAGATCAAGGTGAACATGGACAAGCAACTCCGCGAGTGCGGAGAAGCACCCTTCTATACCCTTGGTCCACTCACCACAGACATTGCACCTGGATATGATCATATCACCTCGGGCATCGGTGCTGCCATGATCGGCTGGTTTGGCACGGCGATGCTCTGCTACGTGACACCCAAGGAACATCTGGGGCTGCCAAACCGCGATGATGTGAAGACGGGGGTCATCACCTACAAGATCGCAGCCCATGCCGCCGATCTCGCAAAGGGACACCCGGCCGCACAGGTACGGGACGACGCCTTGTCCCGGGCCCGGTTCGACTTCCGATGGGAGGATCAGTTCAATCTCTCCCTCGATCCTGATACGGCGCGCGCCTATCACGACGAGACCTTGCCGAAGGACGCGCACAAGGTGGCGCACTTCTGCTCGATGTGCGGCCCGAAGTTCTGCTCAATGAAGATCACGCAAGATCTGCGGGCGGAGGTCGCCGCGATGAGTCCCGAGACTCAGGAGCAATTGGCCGGCATGCGCGCCAAGAGCCGCGAGTTCCTGGCTGGCGGTGGCAGTCTCTATGTCCCCGCCGCGGAGTAGCAGCATGCGCATCCGTGTTATTGGCGCCGGTGTCGCTGGCCTGACAGCGGCGGTGGAATTGGCCGAGCGGGGCGCCATCGTTGAGGTGATTGACCGTGGCCCGCACCTCGGTGCGGCCGCGTGCTCATGGTACGCGGGCGGCATGCTTGCGCCTTGGTGTGAATGTGAGAGCTCAGATCCTGCCGTGGTGGAACTGGGCTGTCGTGCCATCGACTGGTGGCTGCGGCGATTTCCAGGCACCACGCGCAAGGGTACGTTGGTGATCGCACAGCCACGCGACGTGGGCGAACTCACTCACTTCGCGCGCAGAACAGAACGCTCTGACTGGGTCGACGGCGCCCGGATTGCTGACCTCGAGCCTGATCTTCAAGGACGGTTCCACAAAGGCCTGTTCTTCGCGGATGAAGCGCACCTCGACCCTCGCAGCGCGCTGACAGCACTCGCCGCCCGTCTCATCGCTCTCGGTGTCTCGCTGCGATTTGGTGCCGAGGCCCCCGCCGAAGATAGCGGAGTGGATCGCATCATCGACTGCCGCGGCTTTGCCGCGCAGGGAGATCTTCAGGACTTGCGCGGCGTCAAGGGTGAGATGCTGCTTATCAGAACCCAGGAGATTTCTCTCCAACGCCCTGTCCGCCTGCTTCATCCGCGCATCCCCCTGTACATCGTGCCGCGCGAGAACGGGCTCTTCATGATTGGAGCGACGATGATCGAGAGCGCAGATCGGGGTCGCGTCACGGCGCGCTCAGCGGTTGAGCTCCTCAACGGAGCGTATTCTGTCCACCCGGCTTTCGGCGAGGCCGAAATTCTCGAGTTTGGCGCCGATGTCCGGCCCGCCTTTCCTGACAATCTGCCCGCGATCCGGGAATGTGGCCCTACGATCTACTTCAACGGCTTGTACCGCCACGGATTTTTGCTCGCCCCTGCCTTCGCGACCCAGGTCGCCGATGCAGTCTTCCACCCTTGAGCGACTTTGGAGATGACGCATGAGGATTATCCTGAATGGTGAGGAGCGTGAGATTGAGGAGCGGGTCCTATCGCGCGCTCTGTGTGAGCTCGACTTCGGCGATGCCGTGGTTGCCACGGCCGTCAATGAACGGTTTGTGCCCGCATCCCAGCGATCGGCGATCGCGCTGAACGACGGCGATCGCCTCGAGGTTCTCGCGCCAATGCAAGGAGGCTAAGACATGCTGTTTTATGATGTCGAGCTTGTGTCACCCTTAATGCTGGGAACCGCGCAGTATCCATCACCGGCCATCCTGGCAGCGGCAGTTCAAGCCTCGGGTGCGGAGGTGGTGACCGTCTCGCTCCGGCGCGAGGCGAGCGGCAATCTGGCAGGACAGGCCTTCTGGTCTATCATTCGCGATCTTGGCACACGCGTTCTGCCCAACACGGCTGGGTGCCGCACGGTCAAGGAGGCGGTTACGACGGCCCATATGGCCCGGGAGGTCTTCGGGACGCCGTGGATCAAACTCGAGGTGATCGGCGAGGAGGACACTCTCCAGCCGGACGTCTTCGGCCTAGTCGAAGCCGCGCGAATTCTGACCGAAGAAGGCTTCCAGGTCTTTCCGTATACGACCGAGGACCTCGTTGTGGCCGAACGCCTGCTCGCGGCGGGCTGTCAGGTTCTGATGCCTTGGGGCGCGCCGATCGGCTCAGGCAGAGGTCTCAATAACGTCTTCGGGTTGAAGATGCTCCGGGCGCACTTTCCCGATGTGGCGCTTGTGGTCGATGCAGGAATTGGACTGCCCTCACACGCGGCTGCCGCGATGGAACTTGGCTTCGACGCGGTTCTTCTGAACACCGCGGTGGCCAAGGCCGGTGATCCGGTCAGGATGGCCAAGGCTTTTGCCCTGGCGGTTGAAGCTGGTCGACTAGCCCGGCACTCCATTCCGATGGAGCCACGGGAGATGGCGAGCCCGTCGACTCCGGTTCTGGGGAAGGCGCTACTCACATGACGCTCGTGCTCGACCCCTTCTATCTCATTGTTGACAGCGCTGCCTGGGTGCGGCGCCTGGTGCCGCTCGGCGTGAAACTCGTTCAACTGCGCACCAAGAATAAGTCCGATGCCGCAATCGCACGTCAGATTCGAGAGGCGAAGACCTGTTGCGAGCAGCATGGCGCACAACTTGTGGTCAACGATTATTGGAGGCTTGCCATTGCGGAAGGCTGCACCTTCATTCACCTCGGGCAGGAAGATCTCCCCGGCGCGGACCTAGCTGCCATTCGAAGGGCTGGAATCCGGCTGGGTGTAAGTACGCATGATCACACCGAGCTCGATCAGGCGCTCTCAGCTGCGCCAGACTACGTTGCTCTGGGACCCATCTTTCCGACAGTCCTGAAGCAGATGCCCTGGGCTCCCCAAGGCTTGCGCCGCATTACGGAATGGAAGCGGCTCATTGGAGAGATTCCGCTCGTTGCGATCGGCGGTCTGACCATCGACCGCATCCCAGGCGTTCTGGATGCTGGCGCTGACAGTGCGGCGGTGGTGACGGACATTCTCCGGCACCCGGACCCGGAGCAACAAACCCGCCGTTGGATCGCATTAACGAGGATGATGGGATGACCTCACGCTATGCACGACAGATCGTGCTCCCGGAGGTGGGTGAGGCTGGCCAAGCCAGGCTTGCTTCCTCCTCGGTGCTAGTGGTCGGAGCCGGCGGTCTTGGGTGCCCCGTCCTGCAATATCTCGCGGCCGCCGGTGTCGGGCGCCTCTCGATTGTGGACCATGACCGCGTTGACGAGAGCAACCTTCACCGGCAACCTCTCTATCGCACGACCGACATTGGCGAGCTGAAAGTCGAGGTTGTCAGAAAGGCGATCGAAGCCCTCAATCCGTCTGTGGTCGTTGACGCGCGGCCCATCTCTCTTGATCCCGCCGCGGTAAAGGATCTCGTGAGAGGCGCGGATGTCATTGTGGATGCCGCCGACAGCATCGCGGTCACGTACATTCTGAGTGACGCCTGCGCAGCAGGAGGCAAACCTTTGGTCAGTGCGTCCTGTGTGGGCTTGAAGGGCTATGTTGGTGCCTTCTGTGCCGGCGCTCCGAGCTATCGCTCAGTATTTCCGGACATTCCTCAAAACCTCGGGAACTGCGCCACGCTAGGGGTCCTGGGCCCGGTCGTTGGCGTGCTCGGCGGCTTGCAGGCGCAGTTGGTGTTGGCACTGATTCTGGGCCTTGATCCGTCACCGCTCGGGCAATTGGTTTCGGTGGATCTGCACAAGCTGGAGTTTGGCGGGTTTTCTTTCCTGGATGCGCCGGAGGCTTCCGGGTTCGCGCCGCCCTTTGTCGCGCCATCTGATGTCACCGCGAATGATATTGTCTTCGAACTCAGAAGCCTTGATGAAGTGTCGATCTCTCCGTTTCCGCAGGCCCGCCGCGCGACCGTTGACACGATCGTGGAACAGAGCCGGGATGTGTCTGAATCGAGCCGCATCGTGCTCTGCTGCCGCAGCGGTTCAAGAGCGTGGCGGGCAGCGAGCCTGCTAAGGGATCAGGGACATCGGGAGCTGGCGCTTATTGCAATGGGCGATATTAATGAGTTTTGTTCGTCGAGGGTTTGAGCCGTTTGGTGGCTGAAGTCTTTCAATTCCGGAATGTGTCAACGCGCTTGGCCCCAACGCAACGGTTTGATCGAGCAAGACTAACTCGCACTGTATCTCAACAAACATTGTAAGCCCTCGCTGCATTGAGCGAGCTTGTGGAGTCCTCCCAAAAAGGGCCACTCCGAAGGAGTGGCCCAAGTTAGGGAGGAAACGTCCCAGTCGGGACCTCTGGGATCAGGCCGCAGCCTGTTCGATCGGTGAGAATGGTAGGCCGAGGCTCTCGGCCACGGCCTTATTGGTAAGCCGGCCCCGATAGACATTGAGGCCTGCGCGCAGATGCGGATTTTCGAGCACGGCGGCAAAGCCCTTGTTGGCAAGCGCCAAACCAAAGGGCAGCGTGGCGTTATTCAGGGCCTGGCTTGAGGTCAGCGGGACTGCTCCCGGCATGTTGGCGACGCAGTAATGAATGACGCCGTCCACCTCGTACGTTGGATCAGCGTGTGTCGTTGGGCGCGAGGTCTCGAAGCATCCGCCTTGATCGATCGCGACATCCACGATCACGGAGCCTTTGCGCATCGAACTCAACATGCCGCGGCTGACGAGTTTCGGCGCGCTCGCGCCGGGAACGAGCACCGCGCCAATGACAACGTCCGCCGCAAAGACCTCCTCCTCAACGGCGTCGATGGTCGAGAACCTAGTCCGAACGCGCCCTTCGAACAGTTCGTCCAGCTCGCGAAGCCGGGGGATAGAACGGTCGAGGATGGTGACCTCGGCACCTAAGCCCACCGCCATCCGGGCCGCATGTGTCCCGACAACGCCGCCGCCGATCACCACGATGCGGGCTGGCTGGACACCCGGTACGCCACCGATCAACAGCCCGCGCCCGCCCGCAGACCGCTTCAGGGCAGCACCGGCGGCTTCGATTGCAAGCCGGCCTGCGACCTCGCTCATCGGCGCAAGCAGCGGAAGCCCACCCTGCGCATCCGTCACGGTTTCGTAGGCGATTGCCGTGCATCCAGATGTGATGAGACCCTTAGCCTGCTCTGGGTCCGGCGCCAGATGAAGATAAGTGAAGAGGATCTGGTTCTCGCGCAGCTGGGTCCATTCGGAAGGCTGGGGTTCCTTGACCTTGACGATCATTTCGCTCGAGGCAAATACCTCGCGGGCAGAGTCCACGATCGTCGCGCCGGCCTTGCGATAATCGTCGTCCGTCGCCCCAATGCCGGCGCCAGCATTGATTTCGACCAGCACATTGTGGCCAGCAGCCACATATTCGCGGACGGCGCCCGGCGTCAGACCCACGCGGTATTCGTGCGTCTTGATCTCCTTGGGAACACCGACCTTCATTGGCAATCTCCTTGCGTGGAGACCAATTTAGTTGAAAAGGCGATCTGCTTTCCTGCAACCAGACGCTGCTTGTGCAGACATTCAGCGATTTTTGGGAGCATCACGCAGGATTCCAAGTCAATGGGCTGCGGACCGGATCGATATGGCCCGCCCTCGCCGAAATCATCAATGCTTGGATGAGCGAGAATGGACGGCTCTGTCGTGAGTTTTCGGTGAAGGGAGAAAGTGACTATTCCACCCGTGAGATTTACGCAGACAGGATCTCAAGCGGATTGGCCCGAAAAAGTGGTCCGTTGTCGACCTGGTATTGGCATGAGTCGAAAAAGCGGGGCGTGCCTATGATTTTCCTGGATGCATGCTGCGCCAAGGCAGCCTGTCGCTGCAGGTGAACAAGACCGACCCGAACGATGCTCTGGGCCTAGCGCAGATCGTGCGCACGGGATGGTCCCGGGAGGTCACCATCAAGAGCCTGGACAGCCAGCCAAGTGGTCCGCAGCTTCCTCAATGCTCGAGCGTGCTTGGTGGAGGTGCGAGTGGACCTGATCAACCAGATCCATGGCATGCTCAAGTCCTTTGGCCTCGTGGCTGGCAAGGGAGGTCGTCAGTCCTTCATCGATCGCGGACATGAGTGGTGGCCGATGGGTCGCCGGAGGATGCCGCTGAGGCGCTCCTCCTGGTAGTCTTGCAGGAGGTCCGCCGGCAGATCGGCATCCTCACGCGCCGCCTGACAACAGCCGTCGGTGTCGGTGCTCTGGCCGCCCTGGCCTATGTCAGCGTGATCGATGCCACGGACTGGTTCCGAGATCCTCCAGTGTAGGGGCTTATTTTGGTCTAAGCAGGGTTCAGCGGGATGGCCAACGGATGCGGTCTGTGATTCCATCTCCTGGTTTGGTTCGGGATGCGGATCATGGCGGGCAAATCCCCTGTTGTCGCGAGCGCCGCGCAGCGGCGTGAC